>JALQUY010000120.1 GCA_023260615.1 Schleiferiaceae bacterium | reverse complement strand
GGCGCCTGCGAAGTTGAATGCCCCAAAGGCATCTCCATCGAGAACATCGCTCGCATGAACCGCGAATTTTTGTCGGCCTCTCTTACTTCCAAGTAATTGACTACCTTTCTGTTATGAAAAAGATTTTCGCTGCAGCCCTCGTCCTAGTCGCCCTTGCTTCCTGCAAGAAGGACCCCACCCTCGCGGATCGCCTCGAAGGCTCGTGGTTGGTGAATGACATCATCGCCTCGGGTCAAATATCCTTTGGCGGCCAAAACATCCCCTTGGTGGCCAACGACAAGGACATCGCAGCGACGTCTCTTTTCACCCTCATTCAGGAGCCCAACTCTGTAACCTATGCCGTGGACGCCACCTTGAGCGTTTCTGCCGGCACCTCCCTCGATGTGCCCTGGGCGCAAAGCGGCTCAGGTACCTGGGTGACCATCGACGGCGGTGGCGTTGCCCCTGACTCCGTGCACCTTGTGGGTACGGACGGCACCACCACCAAGTATGAGGTGCTCAGCTTGCTCGAATCTTCTGTTCGCCTGCGCACCCAGCAGGTGGTCGACTTCCAAGGCCAAGGCGTGGATATGACCATCGAGTTTGGGTTTGCCAAGCAGTGAGCTCAGGCTCCGCCTTCGCGCTAGGGAGCTAGAGCGAGTTAAAGGGTTGAAGGGTTTAAGGGTAAATGGGTTTAAGCCTTTGTAAGCCCGCAACAGCTGCCCCGAGAATCAGCAAACTAGCCAACATTACTAGCTAGCGAACAAGCCAACGAGCGCGAGCGAAGCGAGCCAGCGCCCTTCTACCCTTTAACGCTTAAACCATTTGGCACATCCTTTGCTCCAGGGAAGTTCAAAGTCGCACACCCCTTTTACCCCTCAACCCTTCTACCCTTAAACCCTTTCACCCTTTCACTCTTAAACCATGAAAAAACTCCTCTCCCTCCTCGCCCTCGGCTTAATTGCCATGTCTTGCGTTAAAGAGCCTACGCTCGAAGAAAAATTAGCTGGTACCTGGAACTTGAACGATGTAGCCATCAACGGGTCATTGAGCTTCGCAGGCCAAGCGGTTTCTTTTACCGGTCAAGACTCCCTCATCCGCGCCAACAACACCTTGGAGTTGGTATTCGTAGAAGACATGGAAAACACATTTACGTGGAACCAAGACGTGCGTATTGTTTTAAATGTTTTGGGCCAGTCCTTTGGTGATGATCTCATCGACAATACCACTGGAACATGGTACGCCGTTGACGGCGGGGGCGCCACACCCGACTCCTTGTACATGACGGTAGACGGCGACAAGATGGGCTTTGAAATCCTTTCTTTCTTGGAGACCTCTATGCGCTTGCGCAACCAAACGAACGAAGTGGATCCCACCATGGGCCAGACTACGATGAACACAGAATACGGCTTCGACAAGCAATAAACCTGCCGACAGGCCTCCGCTAAACCTTTAGAAGACCCCGCTGAGCGCTGCTCGGCGGGGTTTTTTAGTTTTCGGGGGAGAAGGCTTTCCAGCCTTGGGCTTCGAGGGGCACCGTTTGGCCCGCGTTGGTCACCATTTGGAACACTTTGTCCTCCGTCATGTGTCCGATGGGCGTCAAATTTGGATTGGCCTTAATCTTATCGAATTCGGCAATAGGCATCGTGAACAGCAGTTCGTAATCCTCGCCCCCATTCAGCACGGCCGTAATGGGATTGATGCCAAACTCTTCCGCCAAATGCATCATCTGCGGATCCATGGGAATTTTGTCCTCGTAAATGGTGCATCCGACGCCGCTTTGCGTGCCGAGGTGCAGAATTTCCGAACTCAAACCGTCCGAAATATCCATCATGCTCGTGGGCGTGACACCTAGTTCGGCCAGCAGGGCCGCCACGTCTTTGCGCGCCTCGGGCTTCAACTGACGTTCCAAAACATATTCATGGCCCTGCAGCTCTGGTTGCAAATTGGGGTTGGCCTGGAAGGCGGCTTTTTCGCGCTCCAAAACCTGAAGTCCCATGTAGGCCGCGCCCAAGTCACCCGTCACCACGAGCAAATCGCCCGCCTGTGCCCCATCGCGGCGCACCGACTTGCCCTTTGCTACATGTCCGACCGCCGTAATGCTGAGCATGAGGCCCGACTGGCTCGAAGTGGTGTCGCCTCCCACCAAATCCACACCGTAGCGCGAGCATGCGAGGAGGATTCCGGCGTAAATTTCTTCCAATGCCTCCACCGGAAAACGACTGCTCACAGCCATGCCCACCAGCAATTGGCTGGGGGTTCCGTTCATCGCATAGATGTCCGAAAAATTGACCACCGCCGCCTTGTAGCCCAGGTGTTTGAGGGGCACATAACCAAGGTCAAAGTGCACGCCTTCAACAAGTAAGTCTTTGGATATCAGCACTTCAGAGTCGCCAAAATCCAGCACCGCCGCATCGTCGCCCACGCCGTGTTTGCTCGACGGAGCTTTCAATTCAACGGCCGCCGTGAGGCGCTGGATCAGGCCAAATTCGCCGAGTTCAGATAAAGGTGTCTTTTGGGGATTGGGGGAGTCAAGCATGACGCAAATTTCGGTATACCTTTGCCTTAAATAACTTTCCTATGGCTCAGAATTACAACGCGCAAATTAGTGCGTTTATGGAAGGTGTTCGTGCTCGCAACCCGCATGAACCAGAATTCCTTCAAGCAGTGCAAGAGGTTGCTGAGTCCGTTATCCCCTTCATTGAAGAGAATCCCAAGTACAAGACCGCTAAGGTGTTGGAGCGGATCGCTGAACCCGAGCGCGTCATCACGTTCCGCGTTTCTTGGACGGGCGACGACGGTTCGGTCCACGTAAACCGCGGCTACCGCATTGAGTTCAACAGCGCCATCGGCCCCTACAAAGGCGGCTTGCGCTTCCACCCCACGGTGAACCTCAGCGTACTGAAGTTCTTGGGCTTTGAACAAATTTTCAAGAACAGCCTCACCTCTTTGCCCATGGGCGGCGGTAAGGGCGGTTCGGACTTTGACCCCAAAGGCAAATCCGATGCAGAAGTGATGCGCTTCTGCCAGGCCTTCATGACCGAATTGGCACGCCACATCGGCCCCAACACGGACGTTCCTGCTGGCGACATCGGCGTGGGCGGTCGCGAGATCGGCTACATGTTTGGTCAGTACAAGCGCATTCGCAATGAGTTCACCGGCGTCCTCACGGGCAAGGGCTTGAACTGGGGCGGTTCGCTCATTCGTCCCGAAGCTACCGGTTACGGTACGGTCTACTTCGCCAAAGAAATGCTCGCCACCAAAGGCGACAGCTTCTCCGGCAAGACCGTTGTGGTCTCTGGTTCGGGCAACGTAGCGCAATTTGCTGTCGAAAAAGCCACCCAATTGGGCGGCAAAGTGGTCACCATGTCCGACTCTTCTGGCTACATCTACGATGCCGCCGGTATTGACGCCGACAAGTTGGCCTTCGTGATGAATTTGAAGAACGTGAAGCGTGGCCGTATCTCCGAGTACGCAGACGCCTACCCTTCTGCCACTTTTGTAGCGGGCAAAACTCCTTGGGAAGTGAAGTGCGACATCGCGCTCCCTTGTGCAACCCAAAACGAATTGAACGGCGACGACGCCAAGCTTTTGATCGCCAACGGCGCCACCTGCGTGGCCGAAGGTGCCAACATGCCTTGTACGCCCGAAGCCATCGAAGCCTTCCACCACAACCACATCCTCTTCAGCCCAGGCAAAGCCTCTAATGCGGGCGGTGTGGCCACCTCTGGTTTGGAAATGTCTCAGAATAGCCTCCGCATGAACTGGACCCGTGAAGAAGTGGACGAGAAGCTCCACACCATCATGGTGAACATTCACGCTGCTTGTGTCAAATACGGCACCCAAGAAGGCGGCTACGTGGACTACGTAAAAGGCGCTAACCTCGCCGGCTTTGTGAAAGTGGCGGACGCCATGCTCGACCAAGGCATCATGTAATCCATTCCCAGTAGAATGTCAAAGGCCACTCCGAAAGGGGTGGCCTTTTTGTTTGGGGGCTTGAGGGCTTGAGGGCTTGAGGGCTTGAGGGCTTGAGGGCTTGAGGGCTTGGCAAAAAAAAACAACGGATAGTCCCGGCGCGCGGCGAAGTTCCACACCACGGTTGAAGGGTAAAAGAGTTT
>JALQUY010000011.1:11957-21238 GCA_023260615.1 Schleiferiaceae bacterium | reverse complement strand
GCTAAAAAGTGAGCAGCGACAAGGGTCGCAGCAGGGACTTATAGTATTTTTTACCATAGTGTATTTTATACACTTGTACGGGTTTTCCTTTACTTTAGAGGCAAAATACCCGAACTATGAATTGGAAACATACGCTAGGCTTCTGCCTTTCCTTTCTGTTTTTTGCCACTTCGGCCTTTGGCCAAGGCCGCGTTAGCGGCTCTGTGAAGGACGCATCTGGTGCCGCTTTGCCCGGCGCCATTGTCTCCGTAGAGGGCGCAAGCGCTACAGCGATGACAGACAATAGTGGTTTGTATTCGTTGAATGTAGCGACCAACCAGGTGACGGTTACGGCCACCATGATGGGCTACACCTCAGCGAGCCAAGCAGTCACCCTTAGCAATGGCGCGGCTGTGGCCAATTTCTCCTTGAAGGAAGAGGCCGTCACGCTTGACGACATCGTGGTCATTGGCTACGGTACCTCCAACATTAAAGATTTGACCGGTTCTGTGGTCAGCGTGAAGACCAAATCCTTCCAGAAGGGCTCCTTCTCGACGCCTGAAGCCTTGATTTTAGGTAAAACCCCGGGTGTGCGCATTACCTCCAACTCCGGTATGCCTGGCGCGGGTAGCCGAATCCGCATCCGTGGCGGTTCGTCCTTGAATGCGAGCAACGATCCTTTGATTGTCATTGACGGGTTGCCTGCAGATGGCTTGGGCCTCCTGAACCCCGCGGACATCGAAAGCTTTACCATCTTGAAGGACGCTTCTGCCACCGCGATCTACGGTTCACGAGCAGCGAACGGCGTCATCTTGGTGACCACTAAAAAGGGCAAGGCCAACGCGCCTTTCCGTGCCGAAGTCACGGCCGTGACCTCCTTCCGCAACGTGACCAATCAAGTGGACGTCTTGTCGCCCGATGAATTCCGCGAGGTCATCGGTCAGTATGGAACGTCTACGCAGCAAACGCGATTGGCTACAGCCGATCCCACGCAGTCGACCAACTGGCAGAATGAAATCTACCAGACGGGCACGGTGAATGATTACAACGTGGCATTGACGGGCGGATTGAACGTGCCCTACCGCTTAGGCTTGGGCATGTACCACGAGAAGGGCGTGTTAAAGCGTTCGGACCTTAAGCGTTACACGGCGACCTTGAATGCAAGTCCCACTTTCTTGAATGGTAAGCTCAAAGCCAACACCAGCGCCAAGATTATTGCTTCCGAGAATTTCTACGCCAACCAAGGCGCCATTGGAACGGCGGTTTTCTTTGATCCTACGCGTCCCGTACTCAGTGGCGACACCACGTACGGCGGCTACTTTGAATGGACCATGCCCAACGGCACGCCCTCGGCGCTTTCTCCCCGAAACCCAGTGGGCTTGATCAATTTGCGCGACGACAAGGGCTACAACACCCGTGCGCTCGGCAACATCTTGTTCGACTACCAGGCCTCTGAATTCTTGCACCTCTTCATGAACGTGGGTGGTGAGTTCTCCAACTCTCACGGCGACATTTTTGTGCCTGCCTATGCGGCGATGGCCTACAACAACGGCGGCGAGCGCTACCACTACGAGTCCTCTCGCACCAACCGCTTGATTGAGTTGTACGGCAACTACAACAAGCAGCTCACCAACCGCGTGCACGCCGATTTGACGGGCGGATATTCGTTCCAGCACTGGAGCTCTTCTGCGCCCTCTTTCCCTAGCTTGAACGAGGCCGGCGACACCATCAGTCCTGCCAACCCCTTCCCCTACTTCTCGGAGAATGCCTTGATGTCCTTCTACGGCCGTGGAAACTTTAACATCAGCAATAAGTACTTGGTGACGGCTACGTTGCGTTCGGACGCATCATCACGTTTCTCCAAGGAGGCGCGTTGGGGTCTGTTCCCCTCGGCGGCCTTGGCTTGGAACGTTTTGCAAGAAGACATCTTCGCGGGCCAAACCCTATTCAGCAATTTGAAGGTGCGCTTGGGCTACGGTCTGACCGGTCAGCAAGATATCTACAACGACTACGGCTACATTCCGAACTACAGCTACGGCACGGCTACTGCGCAGTACCAGTTTGGCAACAACTGGGTAGACATTTTGCGCCCAGATGCCTACGACTACAACTTGCAGTGGGAAAAGACGGCGACGACCAACATCGCAGTCGACTATGGCCTCTTGAAGGGCCGCATCAACGGTAGCGTGGACGTCTACCGCAAAAACACCTACGACCTCTTGGGCGTAGTGCCCATTCCCGCGGGAACCAACTTCTCAAACCGCGTTTTGACCAACGTGGGTTCGATGACCAACAACGGTATCGAAGCTTCGGTCAACCTCGTGCTGGTAGACAACGCCACGACCAACTTTGAAATTGGCTTCAACGCTTCGCGCAACCGCAACCAAATCACCAAGCTTTCTTTGGTGCAAGACACGACCTCGCCCGGTATCCAGGTGGGTGGTATTGCTGGCGGCGTGGGCAACACGATCCAAATTCACGCCCTCGGCATGCCCATGTACACCTTCTACAGTTACGAGCAGATCTACGACGCCAACGGCCGCCCCTTGGAGCGCAACGGCTCTTTGGATCAGTACAGCGACGGCGTGGATGTGAACGGCAACGGCAAGATTGACGACATCGAGGCCTACGTAGACCAGAATGGAGATGGCGTCATCAACACGGGTGACTTGGTCGCATGGGCGGGCAAGACGCCTGAGCCCCGCCAGATCTTCGGCTTTACCACGAGCTTCTCGCACAAGCGTTGGTCCGGCGGTATGACGTGGCGCGCGGAGCAAGGCCAGTACATGTACAACAACCTGGCGTCCAACCACGGCAACTACTTTGAAGTGGGCGGCTCTATGCGCCACTTGAACAACTTGGTGACGGACTTCCTCAACACGGGCTTCCGCTCGCCACAGTACTTGTCGAGCTACTACATTCAAGAGGCGTCCTTCATCCGTTTGGACAACCTCTATTTGTCGTACAATTTGGGCGCTCTGTACAAAGACAAGTATGCGACGAGCTTGAATCTTTCGGTCCAAAACGCGTTGGTCATCACGAAGTACCAAGGCTTGGATCCGGAGATTGCGGGCGGTATCGACAACATGATCTACCCACGTCCTCGTGTCTTCAACATTCAATTGAACGTTTCTCTCTAATCCCTTTCCTGCCATGAAATCTATCAAACTCTTCTCTCTCCTGGCTGGTGCAGCGCTCTTGGCAGCGTCTTGCGCAAAGGATTTGAACCTTACGCCCAAATACGGTTTGAACGCGGATGCCGTCTATTCAGACCCCAACAACTACATCAACGTGTTGGCGAAGCTCTACGCGGGCCTCTCCATGAGCGGAAACCAAGGCCCTGCGGGCATGCCTGACATCGGCGGCATCGACGAAGGCTTCTCGCAGTACGTGCGCGTCTACTGGAACCTTCAAGAGCTCCCCACCGATGAGGCCGTATGCGGTTGGAACGATCCAGGCGTACCCGAACTCAACACCATGACCTGGAACGACAATTCCTCGTTTGTGAGTGCGATGTACTACCGTATCTACTACCAAATTGCCTTGGCCAACGAATTCATTCGCTACACCATGGACGAGTGGTTGGACACGAAGGACTTCACCCCCGAGCAAATCGCCATGATCAAAGACATGGGTGCCGAAGCACGCTACCTGCGCGCTCTGAGCTACTACCATGCCTTGGATCTCTTTGGCAATGTCCCCTTCGTGGATGAAAGCGATCGCCCCGGGGTCTACTACCCTGAGCAGATCTCGCGCGCCGATCTCTTCGCCTACATCGAGGCAGAATTGAACGACATCGAAGCCTTGATGGTCCCCGCACGCGCCGGCCAGTACGGCCGTGCTGATTTGGGCGCCTTGAAGGCCCTCCGCGCCAAGTTGTACCTCAATGCAGAAGTATACACCGGCACGGATCGCTATGCGGATGCCATGGCGGATTGTGCGGATTTGATCAACGCGGGCTACAGCTTGGAGCCTACGTATGAGCACAACTTCTTCGCGGACAACCACACGTCGTCTGAAATTATTTTCGCGGCGACGTTTGACGGTCAGCACACGCGTACCTGGGGCGGCACGACGTTCTTGGTGCACTCGCACATCGGTGGCAGTATGGACCAGAGCTACTTTGGCACCACATCGGGCTGGCAGGGCAACCGCGCTACGAAGGCGTGGTACGACAAGTTCCCTGACACCTTGGATACACGTCGCTTGGTATGGTTGGACGGCATGGAAGACACCATCACGACGGTGGGTACCTTCACGGAAGGCATTGGCATCACCAAGTGGCGCAATGTGAACCGCGACGGTTCGGCGGGCTCGGATCCCGTCACCTTTGTGGACGTAGACTTCCCCTTCTTCCGCTTGGCGGATGTCTACTTGATGTACGCGGAATGTGCCGCGCGCACCGGTACCAACTTGTCCCAGGGTGTAGGCTACTTCAACATGGTTCGCGAGCGCGCCTATGGCAATAGCGACCACAACGTAAGCACCTTGGACTTGCCGGTCATTTTGGATGAGCGTGCACGTGAATTGTACAGTGAGGGCCACCGCCGCACGGACTTGGTGCGCTTTGGCTTGTTTACCAGTGCAGACTACGTTTGGGCGTTCAAGGGCGGCGAGCAGTTTGGCACGTCTACCCCCATTCACTACAATTTGTATCCGATCCCTTCTTCGGACATCATTTCTAACCAAAACCTGGTTCAAAACCCAGGCTACTAATCCTTTATTAACCCCAAATCACAACAACGAGTATGAAAAAAATGCTTACTCTCGGACTGGCGGCTTTGACGTCAGTTATGGCCTATGGCCAAGTAGACGTTACGTTTCAAGTAGACGTAACCGATTACGTAGCAGCTGGTAATGCAGTTGCAGCAAACGGTCTCCGCGTAGGTGGCAACTTCGCTACTGCAGGAGCTACCAACGGTTCTTTGGCGATGGCTGATTGGTCTCCCACGGACACCGGTTCAGCAATGACCGACCAAGGCAACGGCGTATGGTCTATCACGGTTACTTTCCCTTCTACCGCTATCGGTGGTACGACCTACTACAAGTTTGTAAACGGTAACTGGGGCACGAACGAAGGCACCGATCCCGCTTGTACGATCTCTACGGATGGCTGTGGTTCTGACGACGGTTCAGGCAACATCAACCGCGAAATCGTGGTTCCTTCTGCAAACGGCACGGTATTGCGTTTCTGCTGGGACGCTTGCTACCAGTGTGACGGCAGCAGCTCTTCTATCAGCGTAGACGAGACCGCCGTTTCTGGTTTGTCTGTATACCCCAACCCTGCTAACGGTCCCGTAGCTATCGCTTTCACGGCCAAGGCTTCTTCTACCGCTACCATCAACGTATTCAACGTTTTGGGTCAGCGCGTGAACAGCTTCGACGCCGCTGTATTTGCTGGCAAGAACGAGATCCGTTGGAACTTGGACGCTGCTAACGGCAGCTTGGTGGAGAACGGCAACTACCTCGTAGAAGTAGTGGTGGATGGCGAGAAGTCTATCCAGCGTGTAGCGGTTAGCCGCTAATCCTTTCTCCAAAAGGAAACTGAGAAGGCCGGCCATCGCCGGCCTTCTTACATTTACAGCTATGATGACACAGAGATTGCGCATGTGGGCCCTAGTGCTGGCCACCCTCAGTTTTTCGTTTTCTGCATTTGGTACCAGGGAATTGCCGGTTAGAATGGATCCGCCCAACTGGTGGGTAGGCATGCCGGGGAATTCGGTAGAACTTTTGGTAGAAACCCTCCGCCAAGAACCCATCGCCTCCGTCACCCTGACCCAGGGCGAAGGCGTTCGCATTCTAAAAGATGAAGCGGCCCAAAATGCAGTCTACCACTACGTCACCCTGGTCATTGAACCCAGTGCGCCCGCGCAAACCCTGGTCTTCACAATTAAAACCAAAAAAGGACGCACCTACAGCCATTCGTATCCCCTGGAGGCGCGCGACGCCTCACGACGCAGCCACATGGGCCTGGATTCGCGGGACCTCATCTACCTGGTCACCCCCGACCGATTTGCCAACGGCAATCCGGCGAACGATCAAGTTCGTGGACTGCAGGAGCAGACCCTCGATCGGAGCGAAGGCTACCAACGCCACGGAGGCGACCTCCAAGGCTTGACGGACCACTTGGACTACATCGCTTCTTTGGGGGCGACGGCCGTTTGGACCATGCCCGTGTTAGTCAACGATATGCCGCGCGCCTCCTACCACGGCTATGCCATTACGGACCACTACCGCGTGGATCCACGTTTTGGAGGACATGCAGCGTACAAAGCCTACGCCAAGGCCCTCCATGCCAAGGATATGAAGCTGGTTATGGACATGGTGCCCAACCACATTGGAACGGCGCACCGTTTTTACCAAAATCCCCCCGATTCCAATTGGATCAATGCTTGGCCTGGACGTCCGGAAACGGATAAAAACGGCGAAGTAGGCGAGCCTATCATCACCAACCACCGCTATGCTACGCTATACGACCCCTATGCGGCACCGAGCGACCAACAACAGTTCACAGACGGTTGGTTTGTGTCGTCCATGGTGGACGTGAACCAGCGGGACCGCCATTGTGCGCAGTACCTGATCCAAAACGCCCTTTGGTGGATTGAGTCCATTGGCGTAGACGCCTTCCGTGTAGACACATGGATTTATCCCGACCAAAACTTCTTGAACCAGTGGTCCACCGCCATTCACGCAGTTTATCCGGAGTTCTTCATCTTTTCGGAGAGCTGGGTGCACAACGAACATTCGCAGCAGTACTTCTTGGACCGCCACCCGACACTCGATGGGGCCGCTGATTTTATGATGTACCAAGCTTGGAAGGAAGCCTTGGAAAAGCCCACGACTTGGAACGGGGGCCTCAACCACTTCTACATGAATTTGGCCGCGGACTACCTCTACCGCGAGCCGGAGAACTTCATGGTGTTCTTGGACAACCACGATGAGGGCCGCTTCTTCGCCAAGGTGAAGGAGGACAAAGACCTCTACAAAATGGGCCTGGCCATGCTCTACACCATGCGCGGCATTCCCTGCCTGTACTACGGCACTGAAGTGCTCATGAAGGCAGAGAATGACCACGGCGCCATGCGCCAGGATTTCTATGGCGGTTGGCCAGATGATGCCAAGAATGCGTTCACGGGCGAGGGCTTGACGGCGGACGAGGCAGAGGCTTTGGCTTTTGTGCGCGAACTGGCCGAGTTGCGCAAAGCTCACCCCGTCATTGGAACCGGCGCTTTGCGGCAGTGGGCCCCTTATAACGACGTCTACGCGTACTCCTGGAGCAACGACGAGGAAGTCTTACTCGTGATGGTGAACCGCAATGCCAACGCGCAGTACTTTGACCTCAACCGCATGGGGGACTGGCTGAACAATGTGTCTACGCCCAAAGTCCTTCTGACCACGAAGCCGGCAGGGGTTCCCGTATTTCCCGATGGCCTGCAAGCCGAGGTGGAAATGGGCATCTACTACATGGCCCCCAATGGCGTCACCATCTTGGGGTATCGGAAGTAAGCGACGAACTAATTAAGCCCTCGGTGGGTTGTATCTTTGCCGCTCAATTTAGAATGAGTCCAAATGATCAACGTATCTGCCGAAGCCGCTAAAAAAGTTGCTTCCCTCATGAGTGAGGAAGGCAAGGATGTGGCTACCGCCTACATCCGCGTGGGCGTCAAGTCTGGAGGCTGCTCTGGCTTGAGCTATGACATGGGCTTTGTGAACGCTCCCGAAGAAGGCGACCAGCTTTTTGAGGACCAGGGCGTTAAAATCCTCGTGGAAAAGAAGAGCCTGCTCTACCTCTTGGGCACGACCCTAGAGTACAGCGGGGGATTGAACGGCAAAGGATTTTCGTTTAACAACCCCAATGCGGCGCGCACCTGCGGCTGCGGGGAAAGCTTTGCCCTGTGAGCGAACAAGATCAGATTCTCAACGAGGTCACTACCTCGGAGTATAAGTACGGATTTTACACGGACGTCGAGTCGGACAAGGTTCCTCCGGGCCTGAACGAGGATGTCATCCGCATGATTTCGGCCAAGAAAAACGAGCCGGAATGGATGACGGAATGGCGTTTGGATGCGTTTAAAATTTGGCAGAGCATGGTGGAGCCCGAGTGGGCCAACGTGCACTATAAAAAGCCCGACTTCCAGGCCATCAGCTACTATTCGGCGCCAAAGAAGAAGCAGGTGAACAGCCTGGACGAGGTCGATCCTGAGCTCCTCAAGACCTTTGAAAAATTGGGCATCAGCCTGGACGAGCAGAAGCGTTTGTCCGGCGTGGCCATGGACGTGGTGGTGGATTCGGTTTCGGTGGCCACGACCTTCAAAAAGACCTTGGCCGAAAAAGGCATCATCTTCTGCTCTATGAGCGAGGCCATTCAGGAACACCCTGAGTTGGTGAAAAAATACTTGGGCACCGTGGTTCCCAAAACGGACAACTTCTACGCCGCTTTGAATAGCGCGGTCTTCACGGACGGGTCCTTCTGCTACATCCCCAAGGGCGTTCGCTGCCCCATGGAGTTGAGCACCTACTTCCGCATCAATGAATCCGGCACGGGCCAGTTTGAGCGCACCCTGGTGGTGGCCGATGCGAGCAGCTATGTGAGCTACTTGGAGGGCTGTACGGCTCCCCAGCGCGACGAAAATCAGCTGCACGCCGCCGTGGTGGAACTCATCGCCATGGACGATGCGGAGATCAAGTATTCGACCGTCCAAAACTGGTTCCCCGGCGATGCCGAGGGCAAGGGGGGCGTCTTCAACTTTGTGACCAAGCGCGGCATCTGCGAGCGCGGTGCTAAAATCAGCTGGACTCAGGTGGAAACCGGTTCGGCGGTGACCTGGAAATACCCCAGCTGCATCCTCAAGGGCGACAACAGCGTGGGCGAGTTTTATTCAGTCGCGGTGACCAACAACTACCAGCAGGCGGATACCGGCACCAAGATGATTCACTTGGGCAAGAACACCAAGTCGACCATCGTCAGCAAGGGCATCAGCGCCGGCCACAGCCACAACAGCTACCGCGGTTTGGTTCGGATGGGCCCGCGCGCGGTGAATGCGCGGAACTTCAGCCAGTGTGACTCGCTGCTCATGGGCGATCGCTGCGGCGCGCACACCTTCCCCTACATTGAGGTGAAGCATCCTTCGGCCCGAATGGAGCACGAAGCGACTACCAGCAAAATCGGGGAGGACCAAATTTTTTACTGCCAGCAGCGCGGCCTCGGCATGGAAGAAGCCATTGCCCTCATTGTCAACGGCTACTGCAAGGATGTATTGAACCAGCTGCCCATGGAGTTTGCCGTGGAAGCACAAAAATTG
>JALQUY010000011.1:10395-11859 GCA_023260615.1 Schleiferiaceae bacterium | reverse complement strand
ATTGGCCATCAGCCTGGAAGGCTCGGTCGGATAAGGCATAGAACGCATGATTGAAATTGTCAACTTACACGCAAGCGTCGACGGACAAGCCATTTTGAAGGGCATCAACCTCAGCATGGGGCCCGGCGAGGTGCATGCCATTATGGGACCGAACGGTTCGGGCAAGTCCACCTTGTCCAACGTCATTGCCGGCCGCGAAGATTACGAAATCACCGAGGGCGACATCCTCTTCAACGGGGAGAGCATCTTGGAATTGGCGCCCGAAGAGCGTGCCCACCTGGGTCTTTTCTTGAGCTTCCAGTACCCCGTGGAGATTCCCGGGGTGAGCGTGTCCAACTTTATTAAGACGGCCCTGAACGAAATGCGCAAGGCGCGCGGCGAGGAGCCCTTGGATGCCTCGTCCATGCTGAAAAAGATGCGCGAGAAGATGGACCTCTTGGAAATGGACAAGGGCTTTTTGAGCCGTTCATTGAATGAAGGATTTTCGGGCGGTGAAAAGAAGCGCAACGAAATCTTCCAAATGGCCATGCTGGAGCCCAAATTGGCCATTTTGGATGAGACGGATTCGGGTCTGGACATCGACGCTCTGCGCATCGTCGCCAATGGGGTAAACGCTTTGCGCTCGCCTGAGAACACCTTTATGGTCATCACGCACTACCAGCGCCTCCTGGACTACATCGTGCCCGACTACGTGCACGTTCTCTACAAAGGAAAAATTGTGAAGTCCGGCGATAAATCTTTGGCCCTTGAGCTGGAGGAGCGCGGCTACGATTGGATCAAAAAGGAGCAGGCATGAAGGACCGCTTAGCCGCGTCGTACTGGCTGCACGAAAACCACTTTGCGGCCGTTTCAAGCGCCTTGGTGACCGACCGTCGCCGAAAGGCCATGGAGCGCTTTGAAGCCGAAGGATTTCCCACCGTGCGCCACGAGGACTGGAAGTACACCAACCTCAAGCGCCTGCTCAAGGAGGACTATGCCTTGCATTCGCCCTTTGATGCGGCGGATGACGCCGAACCCATCGAGTTCAAAGACATCAAGCGCTTCCTGGTCAACGACATCGATTGCTACCGCGTGGTCTTCATCAACGGTCGCTATTCCTCTTGGCTGTCCGAAACGACCCACAGCGGCTTCGACGTCTGCACCTTGGGCAGCGCCTGGAAGAAGTACGCCCACCACATCGAGCCCCACTTTGGCCAGCTGACCGATGATTTGGGAGCCATGGTGCAGCTCAACACGGCCCTGGCTTGGGACGGTCTCTACGTGCGCGTTCCCAACGGCGTCACCTTAGACAAGCCCATTCAGGCGCTCTACTTTACCACGGGCGACCAACCCATTTTCAACCAAACGCGCAGCCTGGTCATTTTGGGCGAAAATGCCCACGCCGAAATCATCGAGCGCCACCAGTCCCTGACCACCGCGCAGAGCTGGACCAATGCGGTCGACGAAGTCTTTATGGGTGCCGGT
>JALQUY010000011.1:0-10296 GCA_023260615.1 Schleiferiaceae bacterium | reverse complement strand
GCGCGCCTCCACTGGGTGAAGCTGCAGCACGACGAGGCCTCTGCCGCCTTGACGCAGCACAGCGTCATTGAACAAAAGCGCGACAGCCATGCCACGGTCCACACCATTAGCACGGACGGCAAGTTTTTGCGCAACAATTTGGACTTCAAATTGGCTGAATCGGGCGCCGAAGCGCGCATGTTTGGCCTGTCCCTGGCGGATGGCAAGCAGCTCATGGACCACCACACGCGCGTGGACCATTTGGCGCCGCATTGCACCAGCCACGAAAACTACAAGGGCCTCTTTGACGGCGAATCCAACGGCGTTTTCAACGGCCAAATTCACGTGCACGTCGACGCCCAAAAAACCCTGGCCTTCCAGCAGAACGACAACCTCGTTCTCAGCGAAAAAGCCGCCATCGACACCAAGCCTCAGCTGGAAATCTTTGCCGACGACGTAAAGTGTTCGCACGGCTGCACGGTTGGCCAGCTGGACGAGGATGCACTCTTCTACCTGCGTGCCCGCGGCATCAAGGAGAAGGAAGCACGTGCCCTGCTCATGGTGGCCTTTGCCCACGATGCCGTCGCCGACATTCAGCACCCGAGTCTCCAAGCCAAACTCAACCGCCTGATCAGCAAGAAGCTGGGGGTGGAGAGTTTTGGGTTTGCGCTTTAAAAAGCGAGGGCAGGGCCCTCGGCTTTTTGCTAGAGAGCTGGAAAGCTAGAGGGCTAAAGAGCAAACGAACAAACCAGCAGACGCTAAGCGCCCCAGATTGGGTATCTTCGTTCTTCCTAAAAAGCGCATGCTATGAATCTTTCCTTTAAGCAGTTGAACAACCTTGGTGGTTGGCTCACGTTTGGAATTGCACTATTCACCTATGTCTCCACCTTGGAGCCTACGGTAAGTTTCTGGGACTGTGGCGAATACATCGCTACGTCGGTAAAATTGCAGGTGGGACACCCCCCGGGTGCCCCCGTGTTTCAGCTAGTTGCGAACGTACTGTCGCAGCTTGCCTTTGGCAATGTGGAGCGTCAGGCGTTCTACGTGAACTTGGTGTCTGGCCTGTCCAGCGCGTTCACCATTCCGTTTTTGTTCTGGACGATCGTGGCGTTTGGCCGCAAATTGTTCAGTACGGAGACGCTGAGTAAGGGCCAGGAGATTGTGCTTTTGGGCGCTGGCGCGGTGGGCGCTTTGGCGTTTACGTTTAGCGATTCCTTTTGGTTCTCCGCGGTGGAAGGTGAAGTGTATGCTATGTCTAGCTGCTTTACGGCCATTGCTTTTTGGGCCGTTTTGAAGTGGGAGCAGGCCGTGGATACGGACCCCTATGCCAACCGCTGGCTGCTCTTGATTGCCTATTTGACGGGCCTTTCAGTGGGTGTTCACATCTTGGTATTCTTGACGATTCCTTCGGTGGTCATGATTTATTTCTACAAGAAGTACCCAAATGTCACCTGGAAATCCTGGGTCATCGCCAACGGGGCCTCCATCGGGGTGCTCGGTTTGGTGTTTGCCATCATCATCCCCTTCATCCTTTCGCTTTTTGGCTGGCTGGAAATTGCCGCGGTGAACAGCGTCGGCATGCCCAAGAATACGGGTTCGGTGCTGGCCCTTCTCTTGATTGCTGCAGGCGTTTACTTTGGCATCCAATGGGCCAAAAAGAAAGACAAGCCCCTCGTGGCGCAAGGCATTCAGGCCGTAGTCTTCTTGCTGATTGGCTATTCGAGCTTTGTGGTTTTGGCCATTCGCTCCAACGCCAACACGCCTATTGACGAGAACAACCCGGAGGACGCTATGGCGCTCCTGTCCTACTACAAGCGCGACCAGTACGGAGATTGGCCCGTTCTCTACGGCCAGAGCTTCAACAGCCAGTTGGATGCGAGCCAGCCCTACACGGACGGTAGCCCCTCCTACCAGTACAGCGAGGAGACCGGCAAATACGAAGTCACCAGCGACGGCAAGGCGTCTAAGCCCAACTACGCGAAGAGCGATGTAGGCTTCTTCCCCCGCATGTGGAGCGATCAGGCGGACCACGTGGAGAACTACCAGAAACTCATGGGCGTCAAGCCGACCGACAAGCTGAAGTTTAGCGACCACTTTAAATTCTTCATGGACTACCAGGTGGGCCAAATGTGGTTCCGCTACTTCATGTGGAACTTCGCCGGCCGCCAGAACGACGACCAAAACCGCTACGAACTCACCAAGGGCAACTGGATCACCGGTATTGCCTTCTTGGACGAGATGCGTTTGGGCCCTCAGGACAACCAGCCTGCGCATTTCACCAACAACCCTTCGCGTAATGTGTACTACGCCTTGCCACTGTTGCTGGGCTTGATTGGTTTGATCTACCAGGTCCAAAAAGACCAACGCAACGCTTGGGTGGTTACGCTGCTCTTCGCCTTCACCGGTTTGGCGATCGTGGTCTATACCAACCACAAACCTTTTGAGCCACGCGAGCGCGACTACGCCTTTGTGGGTTCTTTCTACGTGTTTGCTATTTGGATTGGTCTAGGCGTCATCGCCTTGTACGAATGGATGGGCAAGTACCGCAACACGATGACGGCGGGCGTCCTGACGGTGGCCATGCTGGGCATTCCCACGCTGATGGCGGCCGAAAACTGGGACGACCACGACCGCAGCGACCGCTACACCGCGCGTGAGATTGCGAAAATGTATTTGGACAGTTGCGCCCCCAACGCCATCCTATTCACCAACGGCGACAACGACACCTTCCCCTTGTGGTATGTGCAAGAGGTGGAAGGCTACCGAACGGACGTGCGCATCGTTAACCTCTCTCTGCTCAACACAGACTGGTACATCGATATGATGAAGCGCAAGTTCTACGACGGCGACCCCATTCCGGTGACCTTGGAGAAGAAGGACTATGTGCAGGGAACGCGTGACGTACTGTACTTCCAAGATTTGGGCCTCAACGGACGCTGGTATGCCAAGGACTTCATCACCTATGCCTTGCGCAACGACGATGCGGTCTTCTTCACGGCCTTCCCCAACACCAAGAGCCCCAAGAAGCTGCAGTACTTCCCCATGAAGAAGTTCCGCGTGCCCGTGGACAAGGCAGCCGTTATGGCCCACAACGTGGTGCCCGCGGGCGACAGCAGCCGCGTGGTGGACTTCATCGATTGGGATTGGAACAGCAACGTCATCGCCAAGCGCGACTTGGTTTTGATTGATTTGATCGCCAACAACGATTGGAGCCGCCCCATTTACTTCTCTACTACGGTGGGCAGCAGCGCGAGCTCGTTCTTCTGGTTGCAGAAGTACTTCCGATTGGAAGGTTTGGCCTACCGCTTTGTGCCCGTGGTGACCGAAACGCCAGGCAACGCCTACGACTTTGGTTCGGTCGATGCCGACAAGATGTATGCGATGATGTACAACCCCGAAAACGATCCGGCCAAATTCAACTTTGGCAACATGGAGAAAGAAGGGGTCTTCCTAGATGAGACCGTGCGTCGCTCCACGTTCAACTTGCGCATCAACTACGGCCGTTTGGGCACCGAATTGGCGCGCCGCGGCGAGAAGGAGAAGGCCATCGAGGTCTTGGAATTTGCCTTGGCGAAAATGCCGGTGGAGAAGCTCGGGCACGACTACTTCATGCTCGGCATCATCGAAGGCCTCTACGTGGCAGGTGCCAAAGAGCGTGCGCACGGTTTGGTCGAGGACTTTGCCGCCAGCTTGGAGGCCGAATTGACCTACTACGCCCAATTCCGCGGTGCGGACAAGCGCGCCATCACCAACGAGATTCAGACGGACTTGCAGTTCTTCCAGATGATCGTTCGGATGGTCATGCAGTACGAATACGACAACAAGCCCATGACGCAGGAAGAGTACGACCAGATCGAGCTCATCAAGCGCTACGAAGTGGCTTCGCAGCTCGTGAGCTAAGCGCGACCGCGCAGCTCGCAACAGAAAAGGGCGCCCCGCGAGGGGCGCCCTTCCTTTTTTATGGCTCGCGGGGCGAGCTTACAGGGTGCCGCGGCGTTCTTGTTCGCGTTCGATCGATTCAAAGAGCGCTTTGAAGTTGCCCTTGCCAAAGGACTTGGCGCCTTTGCGTTGAATGATTTCAAAGAAAACGGTGGGGCGGTCCATGAGCGGCTTGGTGAAGAGCTGCAGGAGGTAGCCCTCGTCGTCGCGGTCGATGAGGATGCCCAGATTACTCAAGGGAGTAAGGTCTTCATCAATTTTGCCCACGCGGTCCAAAACGTCTTCGTAGTAGGTTTTGGGGACCTCCAAGAATTGGACACCGCGCGCACGGAGTTCGGATACCGTGAAGATGATATCGTCCGTCGCCAGGGCGAGGTGCTGAACGCCTGCGCCTTTGTAGAAATCGATGTATTCCTCGATTTGGGACTTCTTGCGGCCTTCTGCAGGCTCATTGATGGGGTACTTGATGCGGCCGTTGCCGTTGGTCATCACCTTGGACATGAGGGCCGTGTATTCGGTCGAAATGTCCTTGTCGTCAAAAGACACGAGCTGGGCAAAACCCATGACGCGCTTGTAGTAATCGACCCAGGTATTCATTTCGTTCCAGCCTACGTTGCCCACCATGTGGTCAATGAATTTCAGGCCGGTAGGAGCAGGATTGAAGCCGGTCTCCAAGGGCACAAAGCCGGGGAGGAAGGTGCCGGTATAGCCGGAGCGCTCGACAAAGACGTGCACGGTGTCGCCGTAGGTCTTGATGCCGGACAGTGTGACTTTGCCGTGGGCATCCTCGAGTACATAGGGCTCAAAGGCAGATTCCGCACCGCGGGCTGTGGTGGTTTCCCAGGATTTGGTGGCGTCGTCGACCCAAATGGCCACATTCTTGACGCCATCGCCGTGTTGAACGATGTGGTCGTTGATGGGGCTGTCGGGGGTCAAAGGCGAGGTCAGAACCAAGATGATTTTGTCCTGCTTGAGGACGTAGGAGGTTCGGTCCTTCACGCCGGTTTCTAGACCCGCGTAGGCGTAGTCTTGGAAGCCAAAGGCGGTCTTGTAGAAGTGAGCGGCTTGCTTGGCGTTGCCGACGTAGAATTCGACGTGGTCCGTGCCGTTAAGGGGGAGGAAGTCCTCGGCTTCCGGGTTTTCAATCGGAAGTTTGAGCGAGGTCGAGTCCGTTTGCATGTCTAAGGGTATGTAGGGTTATTCGTTCCAAGAGTTCCAGTAGGTGCCGTACTCCATGTCTAGAGCGGCTTGCGTCACCTTCAAAGGGCGGAAGGTATCCACCATGACGGCGAGTTCCAAGGTTTCCTTTTGGCCAATGCTGCGCTCGTAGGCGCCGGGGTGAGGGCCATGGGGAATGCCGCCTGGGTGGAGGCTGATAAAGCCTTTTTCGACGTGGTTGCGGGACATGAAGTCGCCGTCCACGTAGTACAGCACCTCGTCCGAATCGATGTTGCTGTGGTTGTAGGGCGCCGGAATGGCCTTGGGATGGTAATCGTACAGGCGGGGCGCAAAGGTGCAAATGACAAAGTTGTGCCCTTCAAACGTCTGGTGCACGGGAGGCGGCTGGTGCACGCGGCCCGTGATGGGCTCAAAGTTGAGCGCCGAAAAGATGTAGGGGTAGCAGTAGCCGTCCCAGCCCACGACGTCGAAGGGGTGGCTGCTGTAGGTCACCTGGTGCAGCACGCCTTCCTTTTTGATTTTGATCAGGAAGTCGCCGCGTTCGTCCTTGGGGGCCATGTAGGTAGGCAGGCGCAAATCGCGCTCGCAGAAGGGCGAGTGCTCCAAGAGCTGCCCAAATTCATTGCGGTAGCGCTTGGGCGTAATGACGGGCGAATGGCTCTCCACCACGAAAAGGCGGTTGTCCGGTCCGTCAAAGGAAATTTGGTAAATCGTCCCCCGCGGAATGACGATGTAGTCCGCGTACTCAAAGCGAAGCTCGCCAAACATGGAACGCAGTACGCCGCTCCCTTGGTGGATGAAGAGGACCTCGTCCGAATCGGCGTTCTTGTAGAAGTAGCCATCGATGCCCTTGCGAGGAGCTGCTACATCGATCTGAACGTCGTTGTTGAAGAGCACCGCTGTGCGGGCGTCCAAAAGATCATCGGCCGGCTTAGCGTTGAAGCCTTGCAGCATGCGCGAGTGAATGTTCTTGTCCACTGCGGCTTGGGGGCGCAGGTCCACAGCCTCCCCAATGTGGCTCACCATGGTGGGGCGGTGCGTGTGGTAGAGCAAAGAGCTCACCCCGTGGAAACCTTCCGTGCCAAAAAGCTGCTCGTAGTACAAGCCGCCCTCGGGTTTTTCGTGGATGGTATGTCGCTTGGGGGGGATGGATCCGAGTTGATGGTAGTAGGCCATAGGTCGTCGGGTTTAATCGGGTTGTGTGCGGTGGAAGCGTTTCGCGTGGCGCATGCGCCCCTGCTCCTGCCGAATTTTTGCTTGCTCCTCCTCCGGTAAATGGATCACGGTCTGGCAGTCCGGGCTGCAGGTCTGCTCGTGTTCCTCTTGGCAAGAGGCGCATTGAATAAACAGCAAATTGCAGGCTTTGTTGGCGCAATTCACGTGGGTGTCTGCCGGCTCACCGCATTGGTGGCAGTGCGAGATAATGTCGTTGGAAATGTGCTCGCCCAAGCGCTCGTCGAAGACAAAGTTTTTGCCGCGGAACCTGTTGGGCAGGTTTTGTTCGGCGATTTGGCGCGCGTAGTCGATGATGCCGCCGTGGAGTTGGTTCACGTTTTGGAAGCCGTGGTGCTTGAGGTAGGCGGAGGTTTTCTCGCAGCGAATGCCGCCGGTACAGTAGAGCAGTAAGGGCTTGTCTTCCTGGCCTTTAAGCTTGTTGAGCACCTCTGGGAGCTCTTCGCGGAAGGTCTCGGCTTCCGGCAGGATGGCGCCTTCGAAGTGGCCAATTTCGGACTCGTAGTGGTTGCGCATATCGACCAAAATGGCCTCGCCCGAATCCATCAACGCATTCCATTCCGCCGCGTTCAAATGACGGCCCACGTTGGTCACGTCGTAGTCGTCCATAGACAAGCCATCCGCTACGATCTGGTGCCGCACCTTGATGGTCAGTTTGAAGAAGGACTTGCCGTCGTCCTCCACAGCGATCTTGAAGGGGACTTGTTCAAATTCCTTCCAAGCGTAAAGCTCCGTGACAAATTGCTCCCAATGGTGTTCGGGCACGCTCATTTGGGCATTGATGCCCTCATGAGCCACGTAAATTCGCCCAAAGCATTGTAGGGCGTCCCATTGCAGAAAGAGTTGATCCCGAACTGCTTGCGGATCCTTGAGGGCCACATAGCGGTAAAAAGATACCGTTCGGCGCGTAAAATCCTCCGCCTCGAGGCGTTGCATCAAGGTCTCGCGATCGTACTTATTGTGCAGAACGGGTTTAGGCGTCTTTTTGGGCATACTACAAAGGTACAGCCTCTGCTCTAGTGGGCGGCTGTGCGGCAAAGATGGAAAACGCTGTACGCGTCCAACCTGATTTTCGTCACCTTCTTCCGCAATACCTTTGATTTTATGGAAAAGGCTTTGGTTTTAGGAGCAGCGGGCCAAATTGGCACCGAACTCGTCGCCGCGTTGCGCAGCAAATGGGGCACCGACAACGTGATTGCCACGGACCTGCGTCCGGAGGCCCTTGAGGCACCGGCCTTTGCCCTGAACGCCATGGACGAGCCCGCCCTTCGCGCCCTCGTTCAAGAGCACCAAATCACCGAAGTCTACCACCTCGTGGCCATGCTCAGCGCCACTGGGGAGAAAATGCCCGAGAAGGCCTGGGAGCTCAACATGCTCACGCTCTTCCACGTGCTCAACCTGGCCAAAGAAGGGCTGATCAAGCGGGTCTTTTGGCCCAGTTCCATCGCCGCATTTGGGCCCAATACGCCCGCTCTCGATACGCCCCAGTACAGCCCCATGGACCCCACGACGGTTTACGGGATTTCAAAGTTGGCGGGAGAACTGTGGTGCCAGTACTACCACCAAAAATTCGGGGTGGACGTTCGAAGCTTGCGCTACCCCGGGTTGATCTCTTGGAAGACCTTGCCCGGTGGCGGCACGACGGACTATGCCATTGACATCTTCCATTCGGCCCGTAAAGAAAACGCCTACACCAGCTTTTTGGCCGCAGATACCCGTTTGCCGATGATGCACATGGAGGACGCCATTCGTGCGACGTTGAGCCTGATGGAAGCGCCGGCGGAATCGGTGAAGGTGCGCACGAGTTACAATGTTTCGGGCATCGATTTCACCCCAGCAGAACTGGCCGAAAGTCTTCGTCGCCACTACCCGGACCTGGCCATGACCTATGCGCCCGACTTTCGCCAAGCCATTGCCGCTAGCTGGCCGCAGCGCATGGACGACGCCCAAGCGCGTGCCGACTGGGGCTGGGCCCCGCGTTACGACTTGACGGCGATGGTGGACGACATGGTCGCCCATATTTAAGGAGAGTTATTGTCGCTGCCAGTTCCAGTTCACGGAATTGGGCACCGCTCGGCGCTGGACCAAGAGGTTTTTAACCTTGAGTTCTTCGTCAAAGATGAAGGTGCGCAAGTAGCTAAATCTCCGTACAGCGCCGTCTTCCAAAAAACTCTCGTAGTCAAGCACCAGGACGATGTGTTCCTGTTGTTTTTCTTGGATGAATGGAATGACAGAAATAGGATCCACTCCATAAAAGGGATTGCCGTAATCAAATCGACGCGCCATTTCATCGCGAGATAGCCACGCATTGTCGCCACAGGAGGGGGTGAAGTTGAGGCTGTCGGCGAGGTAGGTTTTGGCCATTTGAGTATCCACCGAATGCAAGGCCTGAATCTCTACAACTGCCCGAACGGCGGCCTCCATACTGCCCAAGTGGTTGGCCGAGAAATAGTGAAAATGGCGCGGGTCCGGGTCCGGGGTGAAGACGAGGGGGGAATTCTTGGGCCAGCACATAGTCCACTCGGTGATGGCATTGACTTTTCGGTCTGGGCCTAAAGCGACCAAGAGGGTGGTGTAGCGATCATCAATGGTTTCCCCTTGATGGTAGCGCCAACGACCGAAGCAAAAGAAGACTTCGGTATCAAAGTCGATATTGCGAATGGGACGGATATTAAATGCTTCGTACTCAATCCTATCGTAGGAGGAATGCCAGTCTTGGATATGGGCTTTTAGCTCTTCGGGGCTCAATACATAGATGGGGGCATTGTCCAGACTCAACTTCATGGAATCTGAAATCGCCAATTCCTCTTCTAGAACTTGGCCCCTAGCCAGCCCCCCTACAAAGCGCAGGGCTTTCCAGGAAAGGGCCGAATCGCCCTCTGCATAGGGTCCGGGGTAGGCTACTTTGAAGGAGGGATCGATCCACGTGAAGGTGTGCTCTTCCTCCAGTACAGGGGCAGGGTCCGTGGAACAAGCCACGAAGCACAACGGTAGGAAGGCAAAAAGTAGAGCGACACGGTACATGTCCCTCAAAGTTCGGGCATAATCGCCTACAGTTGGCGCCTTTTTCCCCTTCTTACTAGGGCATTAATTCCCTAAAAGTGAGATTGATGCGCGGGCTGAGGCATTTCAGCCGCTTGGGTAGTGCATGTTTAAACGTGCGCTGGCAGGGCGGTATCATATGCAACAAACTCCCATTTTGGAGGTGGAGGCGGTGAACCTCTTTAGGGTTGGATACCGCTTTGAACAGGAAGTCTCGGGAGGCTCCTAGGCTGATGCTGGCCACATGAGGATGCGGACCTAGTTCGGGTTCGTGGTCTTGGTGGTAGCCCATGTAGTCGCGGCCGTCGCGGTACGCATTGACAAGTACCGAATTGAACCGGGTTCCGAGCGCCTGATTGACACGGGTGCGGAGATCATCGAGTTCGGGCAGCCAGCCTTGTCCCGTCAGTCGGCGTTTTGCATAGGTGTAGGCCAGGCCGGGGTCGGCCTGAAAAAAGCTCCGCCGAGGCTCGGGAATTTCTTTGCCAAAGAGGATGACGGATCCCTGCTGCCAGGGCCAGGTTTCCCAACCGAGTTCAAAGAGGGCATGGGCCTCTTCAAGGGGCAGCCACTGAGGGCGGTAGGTCCAGGGAAGTTCAGCCATGCAGCTGGCGGTGCATGTGGGCTACCCAAGCGGTGGTTTCCTCGATGGGCCGGGTAGTGTAACCTCGGTTCAAGGCCTTATCGCCACTGTAGGCCACGGAGTTGCAGGCGGCCCGAACGCTGTCTTGCGTCAGCAGCGGACGGGACCCAAAGAGGCGTTCCCGCAAGCGCTCGGCACGCCAAGCTAGTTCCAGCAAGGCCTTTGGAGCGGTGCGCTTGGGGGCCGGAACCCCTAGGCCATCCGCAAGTTGGCTGAACACGGATTTGAACGAGGCATTGGCGCCATTGAGAATGAAGCGCTCGCCAACGGGGGGCTGATCG
>JALQUY010000119.1 GCA_023260615.1 Schleiferiaceae bacterium | reverse complement strand
TATCCCGTCTCCGGGCGATGGGGCGTGATGCCCAGGGTCAGGAGAATGTTGTTGCTTGCCGTGGCTTGCAAACCGAGGCGGATAATGCGTTCAAACTCGTCTTCCTTGGTGACCAAATGGTCAGCCGGTGTAATGACAATGTTGGCTAAGGGATCCCGCTTCTTTAGCTTGAAGGCGGCGTAGGCCACGCAGGGGGCGGTGTTGCGGCGTGCCGGCTCGGCGATGATATTGGCAGCCGGGAGTTTGGGCAGCTGCGCCATGCACTGGTCCGCATAGTCTGCATGCGTGACGATGTAGATGTTTTCGGTGGGAACAATGCGTGACATTCGGCGATAGGTTTGCTGAAGCAAACTTTCACCGGTGCCTAAAATGTCCAAAAACTGCTTGGGCTTTTGGGCGGTGCTTGTAGGCCAGAAGCGACTTCCGACGCCTCCTGCCATGATGACAGCGTAGGTATGTTCCATATCTCCTTGGGAGCTTAGTGGGCAAAGGTAAAAAATGCAGGGGGGTCGTACCTTTGCGCTTTGGTTATTTCTATGAAAAACATTGTACTGTTTGGCCCTCCCGGGGCTGGTAAGGGCACACAGAGTGCTTTTTTGGTGGAGAAATTTGGCTTTGTGCACCTTAGCACGGGCGATATTTTCCGCTACAACATTAAAAACCAGACCGAATTGGGTACCCTCGCCAAGTCCTACATGGATCAAGGCCAGCTGGTTCCAGACAGTGTGACCATCGACATGCTGAAGTCTGAATGGAGCAAGCACCCCGATGCGGTGGGCTTCCTTTTTGACGGTTTCCCCCGCACCCAAGCTCAAGCGCAGGCGTTGGACGAGATTCTCGCCGAAGCGGGTCAATCGATCGCTGCTATGATTGGTTTGGAAGTTCCCGAAGCAGAATTAGTTGCCCGTTTACTAGAGCGCGGTAAGACATCAGGCCGCCCAGACGATGCCAACCCTGAGGTCATTGGCCAACGCATTGCGGTGTATCACAAAGAGACGGCACCTGTACAGGGCTACTACGAGGCACAAGGCAAGTACATGGGCTTGTCGGGCGTGGGAAGCGTGGAGAGCATTACGGCTTCGCTGTCGGAGAAAATTCAAGCCCTGTAAGCGTGGCGGACAATAACTTCATCGACTACGTCAAGATTTTCTGTGCTTCCGGTAAGGGTGGCGCGGGAAGTGCGCATTTCTACCGAGCGCGAGGCATCCCCAAGGGTGGCCCTGACGGTGGCGATGGAGGACGCGGCGGACACATCATTTTGGAAGGCAACGACCAAATGTGGACGCTCTTGCACTTGAAATACAGAAAGCACATCAAGGCCTCCATCGGGGGTGGTGGGAGCCGAAACGATCGCCACGGTGCGGACGGTGAGGACATCGTTTTGGAAGTGCCCCTTGGAACCGTCGCCAAAGACGCAGAAACGGGCGAGGTGCTCTTCGAAATCACCGAAAACGGCCAAAAAACCATCCTGCTACCAGGCGGCCGAGGTGGCCTGGGCAACACCCACTTTAAAAGCCCCACCAACCAAGCGCCTACCTACGCCCAGCCCGGCGAAGACGGCCAAGAGGGCTGGTTCATTTTGGAGCTGAAAGTCCTTGCGGACGTAGGTTTGGTCGGCTTCCCCAACGCCGGCAAGTCCACCTTGCTCAGCGTCGTATCTGCGGCCAAGCCGGAGATTGCGGATTACCCCTTCACCACCCTGGTGCCCAACTTGGGGGTCGTACAGCACCGCGGTTACAACTCATTCATCATTGCGGACATTCCAGGAATCATTGAAGGCGCTAGCGAAGGCAAAGGCTTAGGCCACCGCTTTCTACGTCACATTGAACGGAACTCCATGCTCCTCTTCTTGGTGCCGGCCGATTCGGACGATCACGCTAAGGAATACGGCATCTTGCTGAGTGAGCTCCAGAAGTACAATCCGGACTTGGTGGGCAAGCAACGCTTGCTGGCCATTTCCAAGGCGGACATCTTGGACGACGAACTCAAGCGGGAGATTGCGGCCACCCTGCCTAAGGACGTACCGCACATGTTCTTTAGCTCGGTTTCTGGGGAGCATCTTCAAGAACTTAAAGACGCGCTTTGGGCTTCATTGAATCCCTGATCGAATTGGATCAAGCCGCCTTCTTGGCGTTGACCAACTGGGGCCCCGAATGGGTCGACCAGGTCTTTCGGGCCATCACCGCCCATGTGGGTACCTACCTCCTCCTCGCAGCTTTTGGGTTATGGGGCTTTAAGCGGATGGCGGTTCATGAAGCTTTGCTCCTCGTAGCCTTGCTCATCGCCTCCATTTCTGTGAGCGATTGGCTCTCGGTACACGCATTTAAAGACGTTTTTGAGCGCTTCCGTCCCTGCCACGATCCTGTACTGTCCGAACGCTTCACCCTGGCCGCCCTCCGCTGCGGCGGGTCCTATGGCTTTGTATCCTCGCATGCAGCCACTGTGTGGGCCGCCTGGGCGGTCGTGCGCGCGGCCCAGCCGGCGCGCTGGATTCTCCTCGTAGCCACGCTATGGGCTCTCTTGGTTTCCTATAGCCGCATCTACCTCGGGGTGCATTATCCCGGCGACGTTTTGGGCGGGATGGTCTTGGGCATCACGGTGGCCCATCTGCTGATGGCCTGGCGCAAATCCCCTACCTTCCCCGCATGATACAGGCAGCACTATGGGTATTTCTGGGCGGAGGTCTGGGCTCGGTGGCTCGATGGGGCTTTGGACAAGCCAGCAAAGGCCTCTGGAGTAGCCCCTGGGCGGCAGTCTTGGGGACGCTAAGCGCCAACTTTGTGGCCTGTGTGCTCCTCGGCTATGTCCTCGCCAAACAACCGCAAGAACGACAGCTGTGGTTTTGGGCGGTGGGCTTTTGCGGCGGATTCTCCACGTTTTCCACGTTTTCCAACGAAGTGCTCACGTGGTTGCGGGCCGGAGACTACGCCTGGGCTCTGGGCTATGTGGCGGTCTCTATGCTGGGTGGGCTGATGGGGCTCCTCCTAGGCGCGCGCTGGGCCTAAGCCACGCAGAAGCAGCAGCGCAACCAACTTTTAAAATCCTAAAATTTACCGGTAGAGCAGGACGGTGCCCGTGTATTCCACAGGGGAATCGCCAAAGTCCACAATGAACAGATGCCAGGCATAGACGTCCTGGGGACTTTCCGCACCGGTGTTGTGGATACGCCCGTTCCATTCGGCGTGGGCGTCATTGCTTTCAAAAACGACCTGCCCCCAGCGGTTGGTGATGACCAGGCGGTATTCGTTGAAGCCCGTCACAAAGGGGCGGAAGGAGTCGTTTCGGCCGTCGCCGTTGGGGGTGAAGGCAGAAGGCGTCCAAATGTTGAGGACGGGGTTGATTCGGACCCAAATGCCCAACGTATCCCAGCAGCCGTATTGGTTGACCGCAATGCGTTTGACCTCAAAATTGCCGGTATCCTGGTACTGGTGCGCAAAAAACGCAGTCTGGGTGTACAGCGTGCTGTCCCCCATGTCAAAGAAGTACTGCTCGTTGTACAAGAAACCGCCCGCGTCTACCGTCACAATGGGGGTATAAATGCTGGTCACAGGAGGCGAGACCGTAAAGGTGCTGCTGGGGCGTGGATTCACGAGCACCGCATCCGGGTAGGACACAAAAATGGTGTCGATGCAGCCCTCGTCCGTCCACATCCAAAGCTTCACATCGTAGAGGCCTGCGTTGGTATACGTATGCGAAGGCATGGCTTGATGCGACGTATCCCCATCGCCAAAGTCCCAGAGGTAGTAGAGCGGGGTAGAGGCCGAACTCAATGGGTCAAAGAGGTGCGTGTAGGGTTCACAGCCCACAATTCCGGAGAAGGAGGCATCTATTCGGGGCCGTTGGTAGACCCGAATGGTATCGTAGACCGTTTCTTCGCAGGCTTTGGATTTGATGTAGAGCTGCACGGGGTAGGCGCCGGGCTGCACAAAGGTCACGGGCGGTGGAAATTCCCCACTAAACGTATGAATGTTCGCATCGCCAGCCGCGCCAAACGTCCATTCAATAGTAGCGTCCGGGTACCAAAATCCGCTCGGGCTGAACTGGAAATTCTGTTCGTCCGCGCAAACCCCGCCCGTGTAGTTGATTCCCGCATTGATGGGCGGATAGATGTGAAACTCAACTTGGTCCGTATCTGCGCAGGGCCAGCCCGGATTGGCGATCAAGGTTACGAGGTAAACGCCGGTATCGTTAAACGTATAG
>JALQUY010000118.1:1525-4236 GCA_023260615.1 Schleiferiaceae bacterium | reverse complement strand
GGATTTTGACGGCGATACGCAGCCTAATTACTTGGATTTAGATAGTGACAACGACGGGATTCCCGACGCGGTAGAAGGCATTGCAGATGTAGACGGCGATGGCTTCCCGAACTTCCTGGATTTGGACAGCGATGGCGACGGCATTCCGGATATCATTGAAGGCACGGGTGATCCTGACGGCGACGGCATTCCGAACTATTTAGACTTTGATAGCGATGGCGACGGTATTCCGGACCAAACCGAAGGCTACTACGACTATGATGGCGATGGTTTGGCGAATTTCTTAGATCTAGACAGCGATGGCGATGGTATTCCAGACAGTGTAGAAACGGCGGCGGATGCGGACGGCGATGGCTTCCCCAACTTCTTGGACCTCGACAGCGATGGCGACGGCATTCCGGATAGTACGGAAACGGTAGCCGACTTTGACGGCGACGGCACGCCCAACTATTTGGATGTGGATAGCGACAACGACGGCATCCTGGACGCGAGCGAGGGCACGGACAACGGCGATGGCGACACCCAGCCCAACTATTTGGACTTGGACAGCGACAACGACGGCATCCTGGACAGCATCGAGCTTGATGGGGACTATGACAACGATGGCACGCCAGACTACCTCGACCACGACAGCGACAACGATCTGCTGACCGATGTGTACGAAGGCGGCGGCAGCGACCCCGATAAGGACGGCTACATCGGTACGGGAGCCATCACGGATGTGGATTTGAACGGCTTGCACGACGCGGTGGATCCGGGCCAAGGCGGAGTTGCCTTGCCTGTGCCAGATAGCGACGTCGACGGCCAAGAAGACTTCCGCGACCTTGACAGCGATGGCGACGGCATCCTGGACATCGATGAAGGCGACTTGGACGTGGATGGCGACGGCATACCGAACTACTTGGATTTGGACAGCGATGGCGATGGCCTGAGCGATGCGGACGAATACGACTGGAACAACGACGGAGTCTTTGACGACGATTGCGACGGCGATGGCATTCCAGATTACCTCGACCCAGACCCATGCAACACGGACGTTCCACAGGGACTTTCGCCCAACAACGATGGATTGAATGACTACCTGGTGATTCCTGGCATCTTGCGCCATCCAGAGAGCCGCTTGCAAGTCTTCAACCGCTGGGGCCATGCGGTGTATGACAGCCAGGGTCCCTACCAGAACGATTGGGACGGTCGCCCCAACGTGAACGGAAGCTATGTTCTGGACGGTGACGGCATTTTGCCCAACGGCGTCTACTACTACATTTTGACCTTGAGTCCTTCGGAACCCGCCCAAAACGGTTACATCTACTTGAAGCGCTAAACCATGAAAAAGTCTATTCTCTTAGCCTCGATTTTGTTCAGCGCCACGGGCTTGTTTGCTCAGCAGGATCCCCATTTAGCGCTCTATGTGTTCAACCCTACGATGTACAACCCTTCGTATGCGGGCAATGCACAAGACCCCGAATTGTCTTTGGCCTACCGCAACCAATGGCAGGGCATTGAAGGGGCTCCCACGACGCTCTTTGCCTCCGGGCAAAGCATGTTGACGGATGCTTTCGGTGGCGGCTTGATGCTGCAATCGGACCAATTGGGCCCGATCCAAATGACCTCCATCGCCACCGACCTCAACTACCGCATCAAAGTATCCGAGGTTTCCAAGTTGGCGGTGGGTCTGCGCTTGGGCATGAGCAACTACAACGAGGCCTTGACCGACCTCTATGTCATTGACCCCAACGACCCCATCTTCCAATCGGACATCAACCAGTGGAACCCCATGGTGGGCTACGGCGCGATGGTCTACGGCGACCGCTACTACCTGAGCTTTTCTTCACCAGGCATCCTCCGAACGGCACAGCATTTCTATGCCAGCGGCGGTTTTGCCCTCCCCGTTCAAGCGGATTGGGACTTCCGATTCTCTTCGCAGTACAAGATTGTGACCAATGCACCCGGTAGCTTGGACCTCAGCCCTGCGATGGTGTACAAGCGCCGGTACACCATTGGGGCTACGGTGCGTCCTGGTTCCGCGGTGGGTGCGTGGATGCATCTGCGCTTGGGCAACGGCTTGAGTTTGGGCTACTCCATGGAGCGGACCACGTCGGATTTGGCCCCCTTTGGCCCCATGTCGCACGATATCGTTTTGAGTTTGCCGCTCTATCTGCCCGGCAAAGCGGTCACTTCACCTCGTTATTTCTAAGGCCATGCGTAGAATTCTCCTCCTCGCCCTCCTGTGCAGCAGTGTTTTCGCCTTGGGTCAACAGGCCGAATCCCGTCTCGAACGCCTCCGCGCCAAAAGCCAGCACGGCACCGCCATCAAGTACCTCAGCCGCACCACGTTGAAAACGGCGAAGGAATGGAATTTGGCCGGTCTGATTTACGCCGAAAGCGGCCTCCCCGAACAGGCCGTAGCCGCCTTTGACGCCGCACGCACGGCTAATAAAAGTGAAGCGCCATTCTCGGCGGAAGTCATTTTTGCCCATGTAGATGCCCTGCGTCAATTGGGCCGCACGGAGCAAGCCGCCAAGCGCATGGACGACTATTCCAGCGCCTATCCGGCGCACCGACGTTCGGAACTCTGGGAGAACCGCGGGGAAATTGAACACCTGGAATTGCCCGGAGGGGTGACCATCGAGTTGGCCAAAGGCGTGAACTCGGACAACGACGATTTCGCCCCGGTATTCTGGGAAAACCGCCTGATCTTCTCATCCTCTCGT
>JALQUY010000118.1:0-1425 GCA_023260615.1 Schleiferiaceae bacterium | reverse complement strand
CCAAAGGCGTGAACTCGGACAACGACGATTTCGCCCCGGTATTCTGGGAAAACCGCCTGATCTTCTCATCCTCTCGTCCTCAAGAAGGCTTTGAAAAGACAGACAAGCGAAGCAACGATCCCTACATCAAACCTTGGATTTGGGATTCCACCAAGGTTCGCCTCTTTGAGATGGGCGATAAGCCTCTAACCGATGCTTCGCCCTACCACGTAGGTCCTGTGGCCTTTGGCGAGAAGCGCGTATTCTACACCAAGAACGAATTGCAAAAGCTCGACGGACTCTTCCGCTTGCAGTTGTACTCCCGCCAACGCCTAGCGGATGGCACCTGGGGCCCGGAGGAAGCCTTCCCCTTGAACAACAATGCCTTCAACGTCGGCCAATCCACATGGGATGCAAAGCGCCAGCGCTTGTACTTTGTTTCGGACATGCCCGGTGGTCTGGGAGGCACAGACCTCTACTACGCGGATTGGAAGGATTCCAGCTGGGCTGCCGCGCAGCCTTTGCGCATCGCCAATACCGAAGGCAAGGAAATGTTCCCCAGCATTCATGGAGACACCCTTTTCTTTGCCTCCAACGGCTTCCCCGGCCAGGGCGGTTTGGATCTGATCATGCTCAATTTAGAGACCGAAGAGTGGTTTATGATGGACGACGTGAACTCCACGGCGGACGACTTTAGCCCCTTTTTGGACGCAGCTGGAAGTGGCTGGTTTGCATCGAACCGAAAAGCCGCCCTGGATGGGGACAACATTTTCCGCTTCCAAATTGACATGACGGCCTTGTTGGAGGAGCAGGCGAAAAAAGATTCGGCCCTGGCTGCCGAAGATGCCGCGCGCCAAGCCAGCATCGCTGTCGAAGGCGAAGTGGACTACCCTGGCTTGCCCGAAAAGGCCGGCCAGTGGAAGAAAGCCGGTGGCAAATCCCTCACCCTGACCCTGCCTCCCTTGTACTACCGCTACAACCGCGCAGATTTGACGGCAGAAGAGCAGGCCAAACTCGCCTTTGTGGCCCAAACCCTGCGCGAGCAGCCCGAACTCCATGTCATCGTTCGTTCCCACGCAGACTGCAAGGGAACGGAAGCCTACAACTTGTCCCTTTCCAAGCAGCGCTTGGGCACGGTGGAGCGCTACTTCGCTAGCCAGGGAATTACCACGGCCCAATTCCACGGCGAATTCCACGGCGAATCCGAGCCTGCGATGCCCTGTGAGATGGAGTGCTCGGTTTGCCCAGATGACATTCGTTGGGCGAATCGTCGCACCGAGTTCATTGTCACCAACCAGCCCCAGGCCTTTGCGCCCTCATTGCCCGCTGCCCCCTCTGTACGTGAAACGGCTCCTGCCAAAGAAGAAAGCTCCGTGGCTATGATTCCTTTGGTGCCTGCCCAGCCTAAAGCCAATGAAGTACCGGTTAAGGCCGCTCCGACGAAGT
>JALQUY010000117.1 GCA_023260615.1 Schleiferiaceae bacterium | reverse complement strand
AAAGAGCTCGAGGGTATCTTTCCGGGCCGAGGCACCCAGGGAAAGGGATGCCCGCATCTGTGCCAATTGGGCTTCTAAGCGCTCCAGCGAAGCCGCATAGACTTCTCGCTCCCGTACGGCTATACTCCAGGCCACATAGCGCTGCAAGGCTTCCTTGGCCACCTCTTGTTCAATCACACGCAATTCCGCTTGAGCCACTGCTACTTCGCGCTTGGCAACATTCACTTTTTGCTGAGATTCGGAGAACCAAAGTTGAGGCCCCAATGGAACTGAAATCCCAAGTCCTGCCAAACCGCTAAGCGGCAATTTGGATTCTGGATTGAGCCATGGGCCACCACCCCACTGTCCTGTGGCATTCAGCGCTAGCCCGCCCAAGACCGGCAGGGTCACATCAGCTTCCTGGTAGCGGTAGCCTGTGCCAGCTCCAGCATCCTTGCCCCTATCTACGACCGACAGCTTGGGATCAAAAGCGGAACGCGCTCCGAGTAATTTGGCCTCTGCTTGGTAGACGCGAAGATTGGCCTGCTGGAAGGCCCAAGCCTTTTCCACAGCCAATGCAACATAGTCATTCAGACTCTGGGCACCCAGACCGAGGCTACCCAGAAGCATCCATGCGCTCAGGTGCAAATACTTCATCATTTGGACGAAGTGAGACGGTTAGCAGGAAAGCCATTGAGTTGGCGCCAAAGTTCAAACCACAAGGGGACATCGCCCAACAGCAGCGTGGCATGGCTGTTGGTTCCCGCCTTTAAGCCTATGGGCCATGCTTCGGCAGGCTCCAAGACAATGGGGAAGGTGGTTTGATCGGGTCCGACTGCGGTGCTCACAAAGCGGACCTGAGCTTTAAACATGCCTACACTCTGTTCCGGCCATCCTGGGATTGGAAGCATGGGGTAGCCATCAAAGGCCAACATAGCACCCTGCTCGGACGCCAGCAAGGGGATGTCATTGGGATCGCATTGCGCAACCACAATTAAAGATTCGTAGGCAGGTACGAGCGTTAAGAGTTTCTCCTCCTTTTTCATCAAGGAACCCGGAGCTTTCTTGCTCAATTCCATGACTACGCCATCGCGCGGGGCGATAACATACCGGTTGGAGATGCGCCGCGCAACTTGATTCGTTTTCGATAAGGCTTGCGTTGCAGATTCTAAAGAAGAAGCCTCGTCGGCACGCGCTTCGGCCACCGAGGACTCCAGTTTGGCAATTTTCTCCGCGAGTTCTAGGCGCTTTGCCACGAATTCCGATTTACTCGCTTCATATTTCTGGCGTTGTCCTTGAGATAGGGCACGCGCCTTTTGCCAATTCATAGCCTGGCCTTCCCAGGTTTGGCGGGAAATGATACCCACGCGCAACAAGCTATCGGCGCGGTGTTTTTGGTCCAGTGCTACATCTTCTGCGGCCCGATAGGCCACCCACTCCGTGCTGTCTACCCGCACTTTTTGCCGAGCCACTTGGAGTTGCGGACTGAGTCCGCGTCGAGCCTGTTCCAACTGGGCCATTAGGGCCTCTGTTTTGCCTTGATAGGCCACATTTGCATCTTCTTTGGCGCGCTGGCTAGTTTCCAAGTTCTCTAGCAAGGATGGATCCAAGTAATCCGAACCAATTTCTTCTAGTAAGAGTAGCGTATCTCCCGCATGTACTTCTTGCCCTTCGCGCACATACCACGTGGTGAGACGCCCATTTTCTGCCGCATACAGTTCAGAGGGTCGGTCCATTGGGTCATCCATGGTTACGACACCCGTCATGGAGACCGTCTGTGTCCATGGCAGAAACAAGCTTGCTAGGAAGGCAAGGGCTAGGAAGGCCATCCAACGCCAAGGGGCTTTTCTGTCGTTTGGCGGGTGCGTCTCGTTGAAGTTCCGGATCCATGCCTCCCCTTCAAAAGGCTGCGTATCGGCGGGGTTGAACGGGCTGATGTCCACCCCTTCATGCCCATAGGTGCTGTCCAATTTGGTCAACGCCGTGAGGACATCAAAAATGGAATCCACCCCAGCTACTAGCTTCTCTAGATTGCCTAAAATGGTCAGAAACACAATCTCGATCGCCACAAACTGACCAATAGATACCGTTTGGTCAATGACCAACCAGCCGCCCACCGCGAGCAACGCTGCCGTAAAGGCTACGCGGGCTCCACCTAAAATCGCATGCATGCGCCAAACGACGCGGAAGTGCTTTCGACGCGCTTTTAAATAGTCGTTGACATAGCTCGCCATTCCTCCTCGGGATTCCCCCTCGGCCTTCTTCAATCGTTCGGTCAATGCAAACTTCGCTTTGCTTTCTTCCATGCTCCACAGAAAGCCACGGGAGAGACTCCAGCGAATCATGGTTAATGCAATAGCCAGAATAATCAGGGCAGCGCCTACAAACGTAAAGTCGTAGAGAAAGAGCAACAAGAAGCCAAAGAGCAACTGCAATACTGCTGTGGACACATCCAACAACAACTTTGGAAGTTCCTTTTGCAAGATGATTGAATCAAAAAAACGGTGGGATGGTTCTGTCGCCTCCGTAGCTAAGCCCAATTCAGTGGCGCGTTCGAAGTAATAGGCCGTTCGGACAAAAAGGCGCTGCTGAAACCATTCGGAGAGGCGCATTTGGACCAATCCAAACAGAATCATCATGCTCGAAAAAATCAAAACCAGTCCAAAGAGCACCCACCAGGAAGTGGAGAGTCGCCCCCCCATTAATTGACCAATCAGTGCCTGAAAACCCAAAGGCAGGACCAGGCTGAACGCCCCTCGTAGGGTAGCAAATGCCAAAATCAACCAAACCGTTGGGCGGTCATTGCGCAAAACGCTCCATAGGCGATACCAAGCTGGACGTATTTCTTTCATGCTTTGCCGTTGAGCAATTCTCGTGCCAAGTTAGAACAGACTAACAATGAGGATCTGTGGAGGGACCTGTCTTCCATAGAACCAAATTCACCTGACATTGTTTCTCTTTCATGCCGGAAAATCTGACAGCGGAATCCATCGACCGTATCATTGAAATGGCCTGGGAGGACCGCACCCCTTTTGAGGCGATTGAAGTGCAATTTGGGCTCAAAGAAAATGAGGTCCGCGCCTTGATGCGTCGCGAGATGAAACCTTCCTCCTTTCGCATGTGGCGGGAGCGTGTAACCGGCCGCAAAACCAAACACGCCGCCATGCGCCCCGAAGGCATCACGCGGTTTAAGAGCAAGAACCAGAAGGGCTAGTTCTCGCGCTTCTCAAAGGTTTCCAAGCGCCGCTTTTTCACGCGGCGAAACGCCAGCACGATGAGGGCCACCAAGCAAAAGGCAAAGAAGCCAAACTCCAGGCTCAAAATGCCCTTGAGCAGCCAGTCGCCCCAGTCCATTACTTGAGCTTGACTGCGGTGCCGTACGCCAGCATTTCGGAGGCGCCCTGCATGATCATCGCCGTGGTAAAGCGAACCCCGACCACTGCATCCGCGCCCAGGCGTTGCGCATCTTTGACCATGCGTTCCAGGGCCTCTTCGCGCGAATCTGCAGCGAGGCGCGTGTACTCTTCAATCTCGCCACCGACGATGTTCTTGAGGCCTGCGAAGATGTCGCGGCCAATGTTGCGCGCACGAACCGTGCTGCCGCGAACGATTCCGAGGACTTCTACGATTTCCTGGCCAGGAAGGGTTTCTGTGCTAACGACTTTCATCCGTTTAAGCGTTTAAAGTTTAGACTGGATAGCCTCCCACGCCGCTTGATCCAAGGTCAGCGGATACGTTTGGCCCAAGTACTCCAACCACTGCTCTTCAAGCGCCTTTTGGAGGTCGGTAATCACTTGGCCGCGGCATTCGCTCAAGGTCTTAGGACCCGCAGGCAAGGTTTCCGTTACCACCACCACGGCAAAACCCTCTTCAAAGGCCAAGGGGCCGCTCACTTTTTCGCCCGAATCACCTGTAACGTCTACAAGCAGTTTTTGCTTGTTGTTCAAGGTGCTATTGCCAGATTCCAAGGCGGTATAGTCCTGCGCAGCCAATGCCAAGGGGTCTTTGGCGTTGAGGACGCGTGCCACCTTTTCGGCGGGCACCCCACGGCGAAGCTGGTCCGCCGCTTTCTTGGCTACCTTTTCGTTGCTGGTGTAGTTGCCTTTGAAGTGCGTCGCATTGTTCAAGTGGTAAGCCGAGTTCACCAACCAGTGCGTGTCAAACACCACGATGGTGTCCACACCCGCGCGAGACAGCGCCTCGACGCGCTCTTCGGTGCCCTCGCCCACACCCACCGCCGCGCCCACGCGCAGCTTGCCTGCGGCGTCACGGGCGGCATTGGGGAAGTTGAGTTGTTTGGT
>JALQUY010000116.1 GCA_023260615.1 Schleiferiaceae bacterium | reverse complement strand
CACAAAGGAAGACGGAAGGCCGTTTTCGCGGTCGCCGCTGCCTTCTTGGTGTCCGGTTCGGACCAAAATCATATTCCGGTGAGGAATGGCCACAATCCACTGGCCCAAATGGCCGCGGTAGGCCACGTAGGGGACAGGAGCCTCCCACTTTTCACCCTCGGGAGCATCTACGGAACCGAGCCAAAAGCTGTAGCCGTAAAAGGCTTCCAAGCCCGGCGTGCTCGCCGTGTACAAGAAGGTGCTGTCGACCAAGACTTCGCCGTTCCAACGGCCGTGCTGGAGCAAGAGTTTGCCCAGGCGGCCGTAGTCGCGGGCCGTGGCATTGAAGCAGCAGTAGGTCAGGGCGTTGCCGCTATCGTCCAAATGCCAAAAAGCGTCAGACGTGGCGCCCATGGGGCCCCAAAGTTTGGCGGAGGCGTATTCGTGCACCTTCATGCCGGTAGCCGCTTCCAAACAGAAGCCCAGCAGGGCGGTAGCGCCGGATTGGTATTCGTAGCGCTGGCCCACCTGTTCACCCACTTCGCAGGCGGTGACGGTGGCGCGCAAGTCTTTGCCGTAGTAGGCTTTGGCCGTGACGCCGAAGGGGTTGTAGTAATCTTCGTCCCAATCTAGGTCGGCTGTCATGGAGCTCAAGTGGCCCAAGGTGAGCTGAGCGGCGCCGGGGCCGTGAAGCTCGGGCAAAAAGTCAATAGCCTTGGCGTCCCAGCCGGAAAGTTTGCCCTCTTGAATGGCCACTTGCACCAACATCGTTACGATGGACTTGGCCATAGAAAAGGAGTTGGTCTTGGAGTCGGGGGTGACTTTGTTGTCGTAGTCTTCGTAGCGAAGGGTATCGTTGACAAATACGAGGAAGGCGCCGGTTTCGATGTCGCTCAGAAGCGTCTGAAGGGCATCGCTGGGCGCATAGGCCATGTCGAGTTGGACGGGCCAGGGTTGGGGATTCGGAGCGCTTACGGCACCCTGTTGAAAGGACTCTCCGTCAAAAATATTGCTGGTCACATGCCCTTTGAGGTAGGTGGCATACACCCCCTTGAAGAGGTAGCTGTACCAGGAAGCCTGAACCAAAAGGAAGACGATGGCCACGGCCACCAACGTTTGAACAATGCGTTTCATAGCGAGAAAGGTAGGAAATCCGGACGTGCTTTGCGTGTTCGGACCAAGGGCGCTTAGGGCTTGAGGCGCTCCCAGGGCCCTTCTTCGAGCTGAATGCCAAAGTGGGCCGCAAAGTGGCGCTTTACATGGGCTTTCACTTCGTCCTCGTCGATGGCACGCCCCACCTCCAGGTGCAGGCTGGTCACGGCTTTGTCCGTAATTCCACAAGGCACGATGTACTGGAAGTACTTCAGATCGGTGTTGACGTTAAAGGCCCACCCATGCATAGTGACCCATCGGCTGGCCCGAACGCCCATCGCACAAATTTTTCGCGCAAAAGGGGTGCCTACATCCAGCCAAACGCCCGTTTCGCCGGGGCTGCGATCGCCTTTTAGACCATATTCGGCCAAGGTGTCAATGATGACATCCTCCAAGGTGCGCAGATAGCGGTGGATATCGGTGAAGTGCTCGTCCAAGTCGATAATGGGGTAGCCCACGAGCTGGCCTGGCCCGTGGTAAGTGATGTCCCCGCCGCGGTTGATCTTGTAGAATTCAATTCCCAATTCCTTGAGTTGCGCTTCGTTGGCGAGCAAATTGGCGTAATCGCCACTTTTTCCCAGGGTGTACACGTGGTTGTGTTCCACGAAGAGGAGGTAGTCGCGGGTGGGAAGAATGTCGGCGGGAGCTGCTTTTCGGTTGGAAGATTTTCGCTCCAGGGTATCCGCAAACAGGGCTTCTTGGAAGTCCCAAGCCTCCTGATAGGCCCAGCGGCCAAGGTCCGCAAACTGGACGGTTCGAGTAGGTTTCTGGGACATTTTCAAGGGGGGCTGTGGGTCTCCTGCAAAAGTACGAAATTGGCACCCGTATGACCGGCCCCCTTCCTTTTGACGCGCTCTCGCTGAGCGACCTGTACCGAATCCTGAATCTCCGCGCCGAAGTCTTTGTCGTTGAACAGGACTGCCCCTACCAAGATTTGGACGGAAAGGACCAATCGTCTTTGCACCTTTGGATGGAAGACGAGGCAGGCATGACGGGCTATGCGCGTTTGTTGCCTCCAGGGCTGGCTTACCCAGAGGCGGGCATAGGCCGCGTGGTTACAGCGATGCGTGTGCGGCGCTCAGGCCTGGGCAAAGAGCTCATGCGCGCTGCTATTTCCGAATGCCAAAAACAATGGCCCGACCACGACATCGTCATCATGGCGCAGAGCTATCTGCTGGCTTTTTACCAAGGTTTTGGGTTTGTGGAGGAGCGGGCCGAATTCCTAGAAGACGGCATCCCGCACCGCTGGATGCGCCTTACTCGTCGAAGCTGACCGTCACCTTGGGGCTGCGGGGCATGCTTTGGCAAGTCAAAATAAAGCCTTCCGCTACCTCGTCGTCCGTGAGCGAATAGTTCATCGCCATTTCCACCTCTCCTTCAAGCACTTTGGCGCGGCAGGTACAGCACACAGCGCCCTTGCAGGCATAGGGCACATCCGCACCAGCGTCTAATGCCGCGTCAAGAATGAAGTCCTTAGGGCCTTGGGTGAAGTGGGTTTCTTCTCCATCTAGAATAACCGTGACTGCGGCATCGCCCGAAGAGGCGGAGGCTGCGGGGGCTTTTTCGGCAGCGGGAGCAGCACTCGTAAAGAGTTCGAAGTGAATGTTCTTGGAGGCAACACCCGCCTGCTCTAGGGCAGATTGTACCCCTTTGATCATGGCTTCGGGACCGCAGAGGAAATGGCCCGCGGCGGCTTTTACACCGGGGATTTGAGCCGCAAATTGGGCGGCGCGCGCTTCGTCGATACGACCGAAGAGCAAGTCATTGCCTTGGTCTTCACGGCTCAACACGTGGTGGACTTCCAATCGGCCCATGTAGGCGTCTTTGAGGTCCTCGAGTTCGGCCTTGAAAATGATGGAGTTGGTCTTTCGGTTGCCATAGAAGAGGATGAACTTGGCCTTGGGCGCACGCTCCAAAACCGTCTTCAAGATGGACAGCACAGGGGTAATGCCCGAACCCGCAGCAAAACCCACATAGGTCTGTTCGTCGGTGGGCTCAATTTCCAAGGCAAAATTGCCCATTGGAGGCATGGTTTCAATGGTGTCGCCGGCCTTCAGTTCCGTGTTGGCCCAGGTCGAAAAAACCCCTTGTTCCACCTGCTTTATGGCAACGCGCAACTCACCCGAAAGCGGGCTACTGCATAGCGAATAGGAGCGGCGAACTTCTTGTCCGTTGATGGTACTGCGAAGGGTCAAATACTGACCGGGCACGAAGGAAAATGTCTCCGTGTTGGGGACCTCAAGCGCTACACTGACGCAGTCTGCGGTTTCGCGGCGCACCTCTAGAACCTTAGTGGAATGAAAGGTGGGTTTCACGCCCTTTTGAGCGGCCTTGGTGGTCAGCAGTCCGGGAAGCGATTCGGTGGTTTTCTTTTTGAAAAATCCCAACATGGTTCAGGGGGTTTTGCGAGCGAATGAGTGAACAAAAGTAGGCTCGGAAGCCTTGTGGAAGAACGCAAATCAACCAACCGTAGTTCAAGCCGGCGTAAATTGCCCCTAAAATCTCACGACCCCATGGGAGAGACGCATTCCATCGAAGACCGCTTTCAAGCCTTTGTAGAGGCTGAGAACAAAGTTGAGCCCAAGCACTGGATGCCGGACGGCTACCGGAAGACCTTGGTGCGCCAAATTAGCCAACACGCTCACTCTGAGGTGGTTGGCATGTTGCCTGAGGCGAATTGGATCACCCGAGCGCCCAGCTTGCGCGCCAAACTCATTTTGCTGGCTAAGGTGCAAGACGAGGCGGGCCACGGGCTGTACTTGTATTCGGCCGCGGAAACCTTGGGCACTTCGCGCGATGAAATGATCGGCGACCTGCTGAGCGGCAAGGCGAAGTACTCGTCCATCTTTAATTGCTTGGCGAGAACGCCCAAAGAACAAACGCTGAGAAGTTATTAATTGTTGTAATGCATTAAAGCCCCATTGTCCTTTTAGCTCGAGGTTGCCCAGCGCATTTTGCGAGCGTATCCAACTGTACAAACGAAAATCAGCTTCAAGCAAATCGGTTGGAGTAACAAAACTATTGAGCTGTTGATCTGTCAAATTGCGACCAAGAGTATAATTGTGTTCAGCAGAAAATGCGGCAATTTTAGGGGTGAGTATAACTCGCGAATTTTCCACATCTAATACGAATAGTAAAACATTTTTTGCCGATTGAGATTGAGTTTGTTTAAGTG
>JALQUY010000115.1 GCA_023260615.1 Schleiferiaceae bacterium | reverse complement strand
AGAGCTTACAGGCGGCGCACGCGGCTTTCTAGGCCCCGTCAAAGTGGAAGGCATGGCGGGATACACCTATTCGTTGCCTGTGGCCTTGGACCCCACCGGCGTTTATGCGACGGATGTGGATGGCCAGGCCCTCTCCTACCAGAGCACGTCCTTGGATCCGAGTCAAAATCTCCTCAAATACCGCTACGTCCACAATGCTAAGGCGGACGTTCAGGCCTCCTGGAAGGGCTGGACCTTGGGCGGAAGTGTGCGCTACAACTCCTTCATGTCCAATATTGACGCCATTTTCACGGACCCGCTTATTGCCATTTTTGTGCCCGGCGTGGCGGACAGTCGCTACCAGTTGAATAAGGGGGATTTCTTTGTGGATCTTCGGCTCAACACGCGTTTGACGGATCATTTAACGGTCCAAACGGGCATCCTTAACGCCCTCAACCGCCTCGCTTCTCCCCGTCCCGCATTACTCGCCGAACCCCGAACCTTCACCCTGCAGCTCTCCTATGCATTGAATTGATTTTTCCGTCTATCTTTGCCGTCCACTTGGGGGATTAGCTCAGCTGGCTAGAGCGCTTGCATGGCATGCAAGAGGTCATCGGTTCGACTCCGATATTCTCCACAAAACCAAGGCCCCCCGCACGGAAGTGCGGGGGGCTTTTTTGTTTAGCACAAGACAAAAGTCTGCGCAACTAGACGCACGCTTTGGCGCGTTACGGACGTTCGACCACCAGGGGCAAGACGACGGATTGATCGGGATAGGTGAGCACCACATAGTAGATGCCAGCGGGAAGTGGCAGGAGGTCCCATTCCGACGTTCCAGCGGGGAGGAGGTCCACGAGCGTCCCGTTGGTATGATAAATTTTCCCTTCTAAAAGCCTTTGGGAACCGGGTGCACGAAGGAAAATGCGCTGCTGTGCGGGATTTGGGTAGAGGTATGCGCGGTTGACCGCTTCATCGGGAAGGGATACTTGGGTCAAAGGCTTGGAGATGCTCATGGTTTGACCGCAGGAATCCAGGGTGGTGAGCGTAACGAGGTAATTCAGGCCGGGGATGAAATAGGTTTTTTGGGGACTTTGGCCCGTTCCGGTGCTGTTGTCCCCAAAATTCCATTGGTACGATTGTATGGAACCTAAGCTAACAGCTGCATCGAATTGAACCGTCATGCCTTGGGCATTGGTCGAAAGGATTTGGGCCGTGAACTGAGGACTGAGCGGGCTGCACAAGCGGACCGTGTCGTAGGCGGTGGTCGATTCGCCACAGGTATTGGTGGCACTTAATTGGACGATAAATGCGCCGGTGTTGGCGTAGGTGTGGGTGGGATTTTGGGCCGTTGAAGATCCACCATCGCCAAAAGACCAGTAGACATTTGCGATGCCGCTGCCTTGGGCCAAAAAGCTCACCGTATTGCCCGAAAGACTGTAGGAAATGCTGGGTTGGGATGGAGCGCAAATCTGCAAAATGCCTTGGGTTGAATCGATGCGCCCACATTCCGACGTCGTCACCAACGTGATGGTGTAGCTTCCGGGACTTGAATAGCTGTGCGTAGGCGTATTGGACGTACTACTTCCGCCATCTCCGAAGTACCATTGGTAGCTGAAGTTGGGTTTGGGATTGGCCAATGCGAAGAAGCGCGTAAGTCCCGTTCCCGAATACGTAAAAGGCGAAGCAATCGGGGGGCAGGTCGTATCTCGAACGGAAAACGCATCCAAGCCCACTTTGAGGTAGGCATTTGGGGCGCGTGTAACGGTAAACTTGAACTGCATGGTGTCAGCTCTGTAAGGGTTCAAATAGATGATCCGGCGGTCCCACGGGGAATTTTTTACGATCTGTGTGGACGTTGTAATCGTTTGCATGGGAAACCAGCCACTACCGGTATCGGCAGATACTACCATGGATACAAAATCGCCGGTGGTGTATTCGAGGATGTGCGTGTAGAATTCAATCGCAGGCGTGTCGAGGGGGGCCATGTAATACCTAGGCGTCAGCAAGGAAGTGGTAGAAGGACCCGAACTAGGCGAGGTGTAGAGGTATTTTCCCGAACCCCCTGCACCCGAATAAGGCCCCGTGAATCCGCCTGAGGTAATCCCGACAAAGGGCGTCCAATAGAACCCCGTCGTATCGCTTCGCGACCAGCAGGGGCCGAGGTCTCCGGGGTCGCCAAAAATGACCGCGCCAATTCGCCATGTGGAGTCTTGGAAGGATTCCGTGCTCGGGGCTGTCTGTACGCCGCAAATGCTATCGGGCGTGGCGACATGTACGAAAGAGCTGATACTTAGGAAAAGAGCGGTCAACATGGGGTGTGCGTGTGCGTGCTTTTAGAACGCCCACCCCCCCAAATGGTTCACCCTTTCACCCCTTCAATCCTTTCACCCTTTAAACATGCGCGACAGCGTGGACATTCGGAACGTTAAAAGGAGCAAGGCGCCCGAAATCACGAAAGAAAGCCCATACCAAAGCGCTTCGGATCCTGGATGCAGCAAGAAGCTGCCCATGGCGAAAAGGAGGCTGTAGGCGGCTACTACGGCGAGGATCCATCGGGAGAGGAGAATTCGGATTGAGGTCAATCCCTTGCTGTAAATGCGCGCTTTAAACGCCGGCCATGCGGCTGAAGGCTTGGTCACGAGTAAGACGAGGATCCAAGCCATGGTAGTGAACGCGACGGTAAAGAAAAAGGAGTTGGGGAAGGCGCTGAGCGAATCGGAAATCCAGCCGCTTCGCGCGAGTCCAAAGCCGATGAATGGGGCAACCGTGGCGGTGATTTCCACGTAGGCGTTGATGCGCCCCCAGAACCAGCGGAGGATGAGCACTAAGCCCAATCCGGCACCGCATTCCATAATGAAGAGCCAAACGCCTTTGATGCTGTTGATTTGCGTTGAAACCGCCAAGCTGATGGCGGCCAGAATAAGGACGAGCACAAAACTGCGGCGGACGATAGTGGGCCCGCTAGGCTTGTCCTTGCCAAGTCGGAGCCAGACGTCGTTCATTAAGTAGGAGGCTCCCCAGTTCAGCTGCGTGGAAATGGTGGACATATAGGCGCTAAAGAACGCGACAAGCATGAGGCCCATCCAGCCTTTTGGGAGGTAGTGCTTCATCGCGAAGATGTAGCCAAACCGCGGATCGACATGGTATTTGAGGGCTTCCGCAAGGGCGGGCGAATCTTGGGCCGCTTGGCGAAGACCTTCGCGCACGACGAGGACTTGGGTAGCTGCGGCAACGTCACTAGGCGACTCCTCTCCGGTGAGCCATTTGGGGCTGTAGCCCTCCAGGGCTTGCACCTCTGTGAGGGCGGACTGGAGTTCGGTCGGGACCTGGTCCGGAAGGCGGAAGAGCGTAATAGCTGCCAAACCCACCAAAATCCAAGGCCATGGTCGCAGGGCGTAGTGCGCAAAGTTGAAAAAGAGTGTGGCGCCGACGGCATGAGATTCGTCCTTGGTGCCCATGACGCGTTGCGCAACGTACCCGCCGCCGCCTGGTTCTGCACCGGGGTACCAGGCACTCCACCACATCATCCCAAAGTAGGCGAAGAAGGCCCCGAGGCCTATGGCGAGACCGGAGCCAGATGCCGAAGTGCTGATGGTCGGGAAGAAGTCTAAGGTTTCGGCCGGTAAAGCGGCCTGTAGTCCGTCTAAACCGCCTACTTCGGGAGATTGAATGACAAAGATGGCTAGAGCGATGCTTCCGGTCATGGCAAGAATAAACTGGACGGCATCCGTGAGTACCACGCCAAAGAGACCCGAAGTCGCGGCGTAAAGCGCTACGATGAGCGTGAGCCCTGATGTCAGCCAAAAAGCGGTGTCCGCGGGGAGGCCAAATAGGCCTTGCAAGACGGAGGTCATGGCCACGTGTACCCAGCCTAGAATGAGCAAATTGATAAATAGCCCGAGGTATACCGCGCGGAAAACCCGAAGCCAAAGGGCGGGCTTGCCATGGTAGCGGAGTTCAATAAGTTCTGCCTCTGTCACTACTCCTGCGCGTCGCCAAAGCGGTGCAAAGACCACAGCGGTCAACATGCCGCCCGCAAGGAGGTTCCACCACAGCCAGTTGCCACTAATGCCGTCCGCCGCTACCATTTCGGTGACCGCTAAGGGAGTGTCTGCCGCAAACGTGGTCGCTACCATGGAAAGACCGGCCAAAGCCCAAGGAAGGTTGCGCCCTCCTAAGAAATAGCCCTCCAAGGACTTTTCAGCGGAGCGTCCGGCCCACAACCCAAGGGCAATCATGCCCGTCAGGGCCACCACAATCAGGGCAATATCGAGGGGGTAGAGGTGTATGGAATCCATGGCAAGAAGGTACGCAAGATTGCGACGGATTTGCGAGCGCCTGTGCAGTGTTAGCCGTTTTAAATGGGTATATACGTTTACAAACGAATGAAGCAATTGGGGGGTTGTACTTTTGGCATCAAATCAGTGAAACTCATGAACGTATTGCTCCTTGGATCCGGCGGCCGCGAGTCCGCCTTGGCCTGGAAAATGTCCCAGTCGCCCCTTTTAGACCAGCTCTTCATTGCTCCAGGCAATCCGGGCATGAAGGCCTATGGCACCTGTGTGTCGGTAGATTGGAAGGACCGCGAAGC
>JALQUY010000114.1 GCA_023260615.1 Schleiferiaceae bacterium | reverse complement strand
GTCCCCTTGGGCCGAACGCATCGCATCAAAGAACGCATTGCAGGCCGCACGGAACTTGTTCCAGGCCTTGTCGGAATCTTTCTTGGGCACAAAGCCCGTCTTCTTCCAATCCGCTTGTAAGCGTTTAATCTCTTTGGCCGCTTCCGCCCAATCTGTGCGGGTGGCGAGCTCTTCCGCCTTGGCCACCATGGCATACTTGGCTTCCAAGGCTTCTTTCATGCCGTTCTTGCGCTCCTTGTAGTAGAGGTTGCGGGCCTTGAAGAAGGCCTTTTCGGCTTTCTTGAAGCGGTCCCAGAGTTCGTCGCTCTGACCGCCAAAGGTGCGTCCCACTTTAGCCATGGCCTCGCGGAGCTGCTTGGCCTTGTCGGTTTGCTTCTGCCAAGCGCCGTGCTGGCCGGCATCTTCACCTACCAGGGCTTCCAGCTCCTGCACCAAGGCCTCTTTCTGGGCGAGGCGGGCGTCGTTGGCTTCCTTAGCGGCTTCCTGCTTCACGCGGCGCTTCTCGTGCAGACCGTTGGAGGCTTCGCGGAACTGGTCCCACAAGGCCTCCTTGTCTTCCATAGCCACAGGGCCTACTTCCTTCCACGCGGCGTGCAGGCGCTGCAGCTCCTTGCCGACGTTGGCACTCCACTCGGAAGCGGACAACGCCGTCATTTCAGCGATCAGGGCTTCTTTCAGCTCCTTGTTGTGCTTGTAGTCGAGGTCGCGGAGCTCCTGGCTCAAACGCAAGTTGTCGTAGAAGCGGTCCACAAAGAAGCGGTAGGAGGCGTAGAGGTCGCGTGCCTCATCGTTGGGCACGTGGCCCACTTCCTTCCAGCGGTCGTTGATGCGCTTGAATTCGTTGTAGGTCTGGCCGGTAGGCAGATCGTCGCTTTCGGCCAGTTTTTTAATCTCATCGAGCAGGGCCTTCTTCAGGTCCAAATTCACCGCCATCTGATTGGCTTGAGCCGCCTTCCAGGCGGAACGCTGCTTCTTAAACTCGCCGAACGTCTGATAGAACGCATCCTTGCTAGGCTGCTCGTAGTGGAAGTCAATGGCATTGCCGCCTTCCTCGATGAAGCGCTCCAAGGCGCCGCTGCGCTCTTCGTCCCAACGGCCGCTCAAGATGTCCTTGATGGCCAACATGGGTACGCGCACATGTTCAATAGCGAGATCGTGGAGGATGCGTTTGGCTTCGGCCAAAAGCTCTTCCGTGGTCTTTTCCGCGTAATCGGCGGTATGGTCTTCGTGTTCGTCTTTTTCCTCGTCGCTGGCATCGTCCGACTCATCGTCCGAAGTGGAAGATGCTTCTGCAGGCGCTTCGCTGGCTGCAGGGGTAGTTTCTTCAACGGTTGCTTCTTCCGCTACGGGAGAAGTTTCTTCAACGGTTGCTTCTTCCGCTGCGGGTACTGCTTCTTCTGCAGGGGCAGTTTCTTCAACGGGTGCTTCTTCCGCTACGGGTGCTTCTTCCGCTACGGGTGCTGCTTCTTCAACAGGTGCAGCTTCTGGCGCAGATTCAGTCGCAGTTTCTGCGGCAGGTTGCACTTCGGGCGATTCGGGAGTCGTATTCCCGTTGGAGGTCAATTCCTCTCCGGGAAGGAGGTCTTTCTCAGACATAGCTGGAGGTTTGTGAGTTAAGGAACCTCAAATGTGAGGAATATTGAGCACTTCTGCCCAATACTGCCAGGCTTTTTTTGCCTGAAATCTCAACATTCCTTCCCCGGAAATCGTTTCGGCGCCCACCACAGCCATGGATTGAAGGAAGAGGGTGTTGGCGGGGCTGTACACCAAATCCACCGCTAGGTCGGGTGGGGATTTGGTCCAATAGGGGAGAGGAGGTAGGATGTTGGAATAGGGATCCATGCCCAATGGGGTGCATTGAACGACCAGCCCAAACTTGGGTGCCAAGAGCTGCTCGAAGGGCAATTCGGGCCAAGGAAAAGCGCCTCTTGGACTTCGGCAGCCGATTTGACCTTTGAAACCTCGGCTGTGCAGCGCCTGAACCACCGCACGTGCAGCACCCCCATTGCCCAAAACACATACCGGCAGTTTTTTCAGCGAATCGAGCAGCGGATAGGGCGCAATAACCTCCCAAAAACCATCCGCATCCGTATTGTGCCCCACCCAGCCCGCTTCCGTGCGCACCACGGTGTTGACGGCTCCGACCGCTTTGGCTTCGGGGGTGAGGTCCGCCAAAAGGGAGAGAATGGCCGTTTTGTGTGGAACAGTGACGTTGAAGCCGGACAAGTGCGTTTCGGACATGAAGCGCTGCAAATCAGCAGGCTCCACTAAAAATTTTTCGTAGGAAAGTTGGTCGCGCCAAGGGTGTTCGGCCCAAAACTCGGCGAATAGCTGCGGGGACTTGGAGTGCGCTATCGGTGCGCCAATCACCCCAAAGTCCATTAGCTCGCGTTAAGCGTTTTAGCCCAGCGGTTCAAGCCAAAGACCAGCACCCAGCCCAGCACCATGGCAAGTACGGTCCACAGGGGGGAGGCGGTGGAGGTGTATTCGGACTGAAAGGGCCAAATTTTAACCAATGAACCAATGATAAAGCCGGCCATGGTGAGGACCATAGCGGTTGGGAAGCGCGCAAATAGCCAGCGCAGGAGCCGTGCGAAGCTGAGCAATCCAATGCCCGCACCGGCCATGAAGGTGACGATCAGGGCCCAATCGCGCGCATGCAAGCCCTCCAAAATGCCTTCGTAGGCGCCCAACAACACCAAGATGAAGCTGCCGCTGATGCCCGGTAGGATCATGGCACAGATCGCCAAGGCACCGGAGAAAAAGATGTACGGAAGGGTCAGGCTGGCTTGTGTCGGAGAAAGGAAGGAGAGTACCGCGCCGATCGCCACCCCAATCAGCAGGAGCGGGAAGGTTTTTACCATGGATTTTTTAGGTACATCTCTCAGGATGAGCGGAATAGAGCCGACAATTAAACCAAAAAAGAAGCCCCAAACGACCGGTTCATAGTGCTCCAATCCCCATAAAACGAGCTTGGAAAGGCTCAGGATGCTGAGGGCAATTCCGGAGCCTAGGGCCAGCAGGAAGGGGCCGTCTACGGCGCGCCAGAGGCCTTTGATGCCATCCGCTTTAAACGCTTTCAGCGCCTCGGGGCCAACCGCGTGGATAGCGTCCAGCAAGCGCTGGTAAATGCCCGTGATGTAGGCTACCGTTCCGCCCGAAACCCCTGGAACGACATCCGCCGCCCCCATCGCGAGGCCTTTCAAAAGAATCCAAAAATGCTTCATGGTTGGGGCAAATGCTTGTTCAGCTCGCCGGTGATTTCGGGGTCTTCACCCAGTTTGGGATAATGCAGCAAGAGGTGCGTACTAAAGGAACTGCCATAACGCTGCAGGGCCTCTTTCAGATGCTGCTGGGCGAGCGTGAGTTCTTGAATGGCGTAGAGGAAGCCGCAGTAGATGGCCCACATTTCGGGCGAGTCCGGGTAGCGCTCCAAACCCATGCGCAGCACACTGTGGGCGGCATCGATTTGGTTCATCTCCAACAGGGACTTGGCGTACTCGAGCAAGCCGCTAGGCTCTTCGATACGCAAGGTCTTCAACACCATCTTCAGCATCTTTTCCGCCTCCAGCAACAGCCCAAGCTGCATGTAGAGGTCGTAGGCCACTAGGTAGTAGTCCGGATTGTCCGGATCGAGGGAGAGGGCCTTTTTGGCGTGCTGAATGCCTTCAAACAAACGGTTGTTCTCGCCGTGAATGATGGCGAGCTCAATCCACGCTTCATCGAGGTCTTCGTCCAGTTTGGTGGCGTGCTTCAAGGACTCTAGTGCTTCCGCTTCCAGTCCGAGTGCTTGCTGGCAAACGCCCATGCGGTAGTAGGTATAGCCACCAGGCTCGTCGGTATCAATCGCCGCCTCAAAGGCCTTGATGGCCTCTTTGTAGTCCTCTTTTTCTTCTAAAATTCGGCCGCGGTCAAAATGCGCCGCCGTAAAGTTTTCATCGATGACCAGCGCGTAGTCCATCGCGTCGAGGGCACGGTCCAAATCGTCCAACCGGTAATACGCCGCCCCCAAATGGTACCAGGCTGTCTCGCTAAAGGGGTACTGATCGATGTAGCCCTTGAACCATTCAATCGCCTTGTCGTCCTGCCCCGCCATGTCGTAGTTGGCCGCCAGCATGTAGAGCAGATGATCGTCCTTGGGTTCCTCACGAAGCATAGCCTTCAAGACTTTCACCGCATGGCTAAACTGCCCAATAGCGGTATACAAGCTGGCAAGGTGGCCCTGGATGGGGAAGGGGTCCTCCGCATTTTGCAGGGCCTTCTTCAAGGAGGCAATGGCCTCGCCGTTTTTGCCCAAACGCATCAGCAGCTGCCCGCGCACCCATTCGAGGTCCGGATGGTTGGGGGAGAGGCTTTCCGCCTTGGCAATGGCTTCCTTGGCCCGGTCGAGTTGGTGCGCCGCGACGTAGTAGCGCGCATGCTTCACCGCAAAGGTGGTGGCGTAGGGGTACATGTCGACGCCCATTTCAATGGCCAGGAGTGCGCGAGCCAACTGCCCGGTTTCCAGATAGTAATCGGCGATTTCCTCCAACTCGTCCACGTCAAAAAAGCCCACGCGCTTGGTGCGGAGCTGTTCTTCGAAACGGTCTATGAGGTGCTTGGAGGGGTCTTCGCTCATGGTCAAGTGGCTGCAGTATGAAACTACTCCTTTTTACCGAATGGTAGCCCGGGGTGCT
>JALQUY010000113.1 GCA_023260615.1 Schleiferiaceae bacterium | reverse complement strand
GGCTGGGCGATTTGGAGGAGACTTTCAGCGTTGTCGATCAGGACCCCAGTGGGTTGCCCTTGGGCGTCGAGGAGCACTTCGCCGCCCTCGATGCGGCTGTCGCCCGTGATGCCGGAAAGCGCCAAAGCCACGCGGTTGGCCACCACGGCATGGCCGTCAATGCGGCTGAGCACGATGGGTTTGTCCGTTAAGCCCTCGAGCTCGTTGGCGGTGGGGTAGGCGGCGCCGGGCCAGTCGTTCTGGTCCCAGCCTCGGCCGCGGATGACTTCGGCATCGGGGTGTTCCGCGATGAAGGTTTGGACGCGTTGAACGCATTCGGACCAGGAGCGGGCGCCCCACAAATTGACCGAATTCATCGCCAAACCCTGACCTAAAAAGTGGGCATGCGCATCGATAAATCCGGGATAGACATAGGCCCCTTGGAGGTCCACGGTATCGTGCGCGCTGGGAATGTCATTTTGGTCCTCCACCACGGGGATAATGCTCAGAATTTTTCCATCGCGAATCGCCAAATGGCCGTAGATGTAGTAGAGGCTATCGCCCTCAAATTGGGCAATGTGCGCGTTCGTCAAAGTGGTATCCACCAGAAAGGCCGGGCCACAACCTGCGATACTCACAATCAGCAGTGCAAAAAAGGCGTACAAATGTGCTTTCATGCCCGAAAGGTAGGTAGGGAGGGTCGTACCTTTGCGACAAAGAATTGCACATGGACTCTGCTGCCCTTACTACGGTTGAAACCGCCAAAGAATTAGGCCTCCTTCCCGAGGAATTTGACAAGATTTGTGACGTTTTGGGCCGAACGCCCAACTTCACAGAGCTTTCCGTCTATTCCGTTATGTGGTCGGAGCACTGTTCCTACAAGAACTCCATCGTTTGGCTGAAGACGCTTCCCAAAGAAGGTCCGCACATGCTGGCCAAAGCGGGCGAAGAAAACGCCGGCTTGGTGGATATTGGCGAAGGTCTAGCCTGTGCATTCAAAATTGAATCCCACAACCACCCCTCCGCGGTGGAGCCCTACCAAGGCGCTGCCACCGGTGTGGGCGGTATCAACCGCGACATCTTCACCATGGGTGCGCGCCCCATTGCCCAGCTGAACAGCTTGCGCTTTGGCGATCCCACCACGGCACGCACCAAGTGGCTCGTCAAGGGCGTAGTCAAGGGCATCGGCAACTACGGCAACTCGTTTGGCATCCCCACGGTGGGCGGTGAAGTCTACTTTGACAAGTGCTACGAGCAAAACCCCTTGGTCAATGCCTTCTCAGCGGGTATTGTCGAAGTGGGCAAGCAAATTTCTGCCAAGGCCAAGGGCGTCGGCAATGCCGTATACATTGTAGGCTCGTCTACGGGCCGCGACGGCATCCACGGAGCCGCTTTTGCCTCCAAGGATTTGAGTGAAGATTCGGCCAACGACATCCCATCCGTTCAGGTGGGCGATCCCTTCCAGGAGAAATTGCTCTTGGAAGCCACGATGGAGCTTGCAAAAACGGGCGCCGTTATGGGCATGCAGGACATGGGTGCCGCAGGCATCACCTGCTCAACGAGCGAAATGTCTGCAGGCGGTGGCGTAGGTATGGACATTGATTTGGACAAAGTTCCTACGCGTCAAGACGGCATGGAGCCTTGGGAGATTCTCTTGTCTGAATCTCAAGAGCGCATGCTCGTGGTCGTCGACAAAGGCCGCGAAGCCGATGTGGAGGCCATTTTTGACAAATGGGACATTCACTGTGAGGCCATCGGTGTTGTGACCGAAGGTCCCTACGTGCGCTATTTCTGGCATGGGGAAAAGCTGGCCGAAATTCCTGCCGAGTCCCTCGTGCTAGGCGGCGGTGCCCCTGTGTACTACCGCGAAACCCGCGAGCCTGCCTACTACCGCGAATACCAAAACTTCGACATGGACATGGTTCCCTGCCCCGAAGATCTTCAAAGCGTCGCCATGGAGCTGGCCGGTCTACCCAACATCGCCTCCAAGCGCTGGGTTTACGAACAGTACGACTCCATGGTGGGCACCAAGAACCGCTCCACCAACGAAGCGAGCGATGCAGCCATTGTCAACGTGAAAGGCTCCAAGCGTGCCATTGCCATGACCGTAGATTGCAACAGCCGCTACGTGCATGCGGACCCCGAAGTGGGCACCATGATTGCGGTCGCAGAAAATGCCCGAAACATCGTCTGTTCCGGCGGCGTTCCCTCGGCTATCACGAACTGCTTGAATTTTGGCAACCCCTACAATCCTGAAGTGTACTGGCAATTTGTCGGCGCCATCAAGGGCATGGGCAAGGCTTGCGAGAAGTTTGCCACTCCCGTTACCGGTGGCAACGTCAGCTTCTACAACCAAACGCAAATCGGCAACCGCATCGAGCCTGTCTTCCCAACGCCCACCATCGCGATGATTGGTCTGGTAGAAGACACGAAGCACGTGACCACGATTCCTTTCAAAGCCAAGGGCGACTTGATTTACATGCTGGGTACGTCGCGCGACGATATTTCGTCCAGCCAGTACTTGGTGCACCACCACGGCATTGAGGCTTCTCCTGTGCCCTTCTTCTCCTTGGAGGAAGAGTACGCCAACCAAGAGCAACTCAAGGAACTCATTCGCAAAGGCGTTATTGCTTCGGCGCACGATGTCTCCGAGGGCGGTCTCTTCATCGCTTTGTTGGAATCAGCCATGCAAGGCGGTTTGGGCTTTGATATCACCACGGATGTGGAAATTCGCCCCGACGCCTACCTCTTTGGGGAGAGCCAGAGCCGAATTGTAGTTTCTGTTACCCCCGAGAACGAAGAGTCCTTCATTGACCTCATGATGCTCAACGGCGTGGAGTTTGACCTCCTGGGCCATGTCACCAAAGGCGCCATCCGCGTAGACGACGAGGATTGGGGTACGGTGAGCGACTATGCCAAGCCCTACCAGAACGCGCTGGGCGAGGTGCTCGAGGGCTAGGGTAGTCTAAGGGTTAAAGGGTTAAAGGGTTAAAAGGTTAAAGGGTTGAAGCGCCCTTTTGCCTTTTTGCCTTTCCCCAATGGCGGTATCTCAGCCTTCCTTTCTGGATTAGCGCAACGTTGCGCCTACACCCTCTTCCGCGGCCTTCAAGAATTTGGCCATAGCGCCGTCCACCTGTGCATCTTGAAGCGTTTTGTTCGGATCCAAGAAGGTGAAGCGCATGCCGTAGGAAAGCTTGCCGTCGGGCAGATTTTTCCCTTGGTAGACATCAAAGAGCTCAATGCTTTGCAAGGTTTTTTCCTTGACCTGGCGGAGGCAGTTGTAGAGCGCGCCGTAGCTCAGGCTCGCATCTACGATGAGGGCCAAATCGCGGGTGACTTTGGGGAATTTGGACGGTTCGCGGTAGGCAATTTTCACGCGAGAGGCCGCCTTGACAAAACGGTCCCAATCGATGCGCGCCGCCAAAACGGGTTGCTTGAGATCCGCTTGCTGGAGGGCCCAGTCGTCTACCCAGCCTAAGGAGGCTAGGGTTTGGCCGCCCACGGTCAGGCGAATGCCGCCGGCAAACTCGCCGCCTTCGGCGTCTAGGGGGTGTTCTTCGACGTTCAAGCCAAAGCGTTGGCATAGTCCAAGGACTAATCCTTTCAGGGCAAAGAAGTTAATTTTTGCTTCTCTGGTCATCCAGTGGGGGCCGGGGTAGCTGCCGGCGAGCCAAAGGCCAAGGGCATTGCGCTCAGACAGGCCATCGGCGGATTGGTGGTAGGTTCGGCCGAATTCAAACAAGGCCACGTCGGCGTTTTGGCGCTTGGCGTTGTAGCTCACGGCGTCCAGACCGCCGAGCATCAAGCTCGGACGCATCACACCCAAATCCTGACTCAAGGGGTTCAAGACGGGCACGACGCTTTCGGCGGCAATGCTGGGGTGCTTTTCATAGGCTTGGGCGCGCGTCAGCGAGTTGTTCATGATCTCGAACAAGCCCTGGCCCACCAGGTAGTCAGCCGCTTTGCGGCGGAGCATTTCGGGGCTAATGCGGTCCTCGTGGGCCACGTGCGAGCGCATGGCCGGAGGGAAGGAGATGGCGTTGAAGCCGTAAATGCGCAAAATTTCTTCCGCGATGTCGGCCTCACGCGTAACATCCCAGCGATACGCAGGGACAGAAAGCGTCCAGGCAGTGCCCGACTCGGCGGTGATCATGATGTCCAGGGACAAAAGAATGCTGCGCATACGGTCCACAGGAATGGCCTCGCCAATGCTGGCTTGGATGCGCTGCGTATCCATGTGGACAACGCGGTCCTCAAAGGGGGCGTCGGGGGACTCAAAGGCGTCGTAACCTGTGACTTTGGCGTCCGGGAAGATGCTCTGCAAGAGCGTCCAAGCCAATTCCAAGGCTTCGGTGCCGAGGCTAGGGTCCACGCCGCGCTCGTAGCGGAAGGAGGCGTCGGTGTTGAGGCCGTGGCGCTTGGCGCCCTTTCGGATCACGACGGGGTCAAACCACGCAGATTCCAAAACGATGGACGTCGTGTCAGCCTGAACGCCGGACTTCAAACCGCCGAAGACACCGGCCAGAGCCATGGCGTCCTTGGAGTTGGCAATGACGAGGTCGTCTGCGTGCAGGGTGCGCGCTACGCCGTCCAGGGTGGTAAAGGATTCGCCCGACGAGGCGCGGCGCACGACAATGGCGTTGCCTTGAATGGCGCGGCTGTCAAAGGCGTGCAAGGGATGGCCCACGCTGTGCAGGACGTAGTTGGTGATATCTACCAGGGCGTTGATG
>JALQUY010000112.1 GCA_023260615.1 Schleiferiaceae bacterium | reverse complement strand
CCCCTAGCCTCCAAGCGCGCCAAAGGCGCACCCTAGCTCTCAAGCCTCCTAGCCCTCTAGCCCCCTAGCACTCGAGCCCTCGAGCCCTCGAGCCCTCGAGCCCTCTAGCCCTCGAGCCAAAAAAAAGACCGACCCCTCTCGGAGCCGGTCTCTTGACAGAAGCGGAGCTCCTGCGTTTAGGCCATTAAGCGGGTTTCCTCCGTTACGGGCGCTGCGCCGTCGTAGCGGCCAGGAACGGGCTGGTAATCCAAGGCTTCGGTACAGCCAATTTCGGACGTGAAGTAGCCCAAAAGGGTCAATTCACGCAGTACGCTGAAGTAATGCAGACCTTCGGCCTTGCTGCGCTCTTCGTCCACTTTTTTGAGGATGTCCTCGCGGTAGAAGGCGGTGGCAGCAGTGAAGGTCGTGCCTGCAGCGGCGTCGGCAGCTTCGTCCAAGGCCACGAGGCCGGCATTGACGGCGTCGCGGTGTTCTTGACTGTAGCAATCGGCCAGCATGAGATCGATGAAGGCGCCTACGTTCGCATCGGCCGCTCCACCACTCTTCTCGGTGCGAGGGAGAATGGTGTCCGCAATGGCGTTCAGGAAGGCGATGCGCTCGGGGTCGCCGGTACCCACGCTTTCGGCGGCACGGGTGCAGGATTCGAGCAGGATGCTGGGGGCAATGAGGGTGCCGCCCAAAACCAGGGCCAAACGCTGAACGGCCGCACGGCGCGTCATTTCAGAGCCCAGGGCGATTTCGCGAAAAGGTGCTTTCTGTTCCATTAGAGGTTGCCTTTTTTAAGTTCTTCCACAGCGAAGTTGGCCGCACGAGCCGTCAAGGCCATGTAGGTCAACGAGGGGTTCACGGCCGCAGCAGAGGTCATACACGCACCGTCGGTCACAAAGACGTTGGGAGCGTCCCAAATTTGGTTGTTCTTGTTGAGGACCGAATTAGAGGGGTCGGTTCCCATTCGGGCGGTACCCATCTCGTGGATGCCCATACCGAGCGCATAGTCCGAATCGTAGGTGCCTACGTTCTTTACACCGCAAGCCTCAAGCATTTCAGCGGCATCGTTGGCCATATCCACGCGCATCTTCTTCTCGTTGTCCTTGAGTTCAGCGTCTATGGCCAAAACGGGCAAGCCCCACTTATCGGTCTTGCTGCGGTCCAGCGTGACTTTGTTTTCGTGGTAAGGCAATACTTCGCCAAAGGCCGTCATACCGATGCTCCAATCGCCGGGGCGCGATAGATCGTCCTTGAACTGGCCGCCGATGCCTAATTCGGCCACACCGCGGCTCCAGCCGGCACGTGACGCAGAACCTTGGTAGCCAAATCCACGGAGGTAATCGCGGCTTTCTTGACCGGGCAGGTTGCGGAAGCGAGGGATGTAGAAGCCGGTTGGACGCTTGCCGAAGTAGTATTTGTCTTCGTAGCCCTCCACAGACCCCCCAGCGCCAACGCGGAAGTGGTGGTCCATCAAGTTGTGACCCAACTGACCCGATGAGGAGCCCAATCCCCCCTCCCACACGTCGGTGGCCGAGTTCAAGAGCACCCAGGTGGAATTCAGGGCGGAGGCGTTCAAGAAGACAATTTTAGCCTTGTATTCGTAGGTCTGATTGGTTTCAGCGTCGAGCACCTCAACGCCCGTCGCCTTCTTCGTGTCCTTGTCGTAGAGGATACGCGTTACGATACTAAATGGACGCAAGGTTAAGTTGCCCGTGGCCATGGCCGGTGGCAAGGTGGACGATTGCGTGCTGAAGTATCCGCCGAAGGGGCAGCCCAGCCAGCACTTGTCGCGGTACTGGCAATTTACACGGCCCGTATGCGGGACCGTAATGTTGGCCGAACGGCCAATAATCAAACGGCGCGCTTCGTTGTAATGCTTGCGCAATCGATCGGCCACATCCTTCTCCACAATGTTTAACTCCATGGCAGGAAGGAACTCGGAATCAGGCAGTTGAGGCAAGCCTTCGTAGGAGCCTTGAATTCCGGCCCACTTCTCCGCATAGGAGTACCAGGGGGCAATGTCGTTGTAGCCAATGGGCCATGGCGTGGCAATGCCCTCTTTGGCATTGGCCTCGAAGTCCATGGCGCTCCAGCGGTAGGTTTGACGGCCCCACATGAGGGAGCGGCCGCCTACGTGGTAGCCGCGGTACCAGTCAAAGCGCTTGACTTCGGTATAGGGGCATTCCTTGTCTTGGACCCAGAAGTGCGGGTTGATTTCGTTCAAGGGGTAGTCGCGGCGCAGGACCGGATTGTCTTCCTTTTGCTGGTTGGTGGCACGACCACGGTGGGGAAATTCCCAGGGATCCATGTTCGTGGTGGGGTAGTCGGTTACGTGCTTGACGTCGCGGCCACGCTCGAGCATCAGGACCTTGAGGCCCTTTTCGGTCAGCTCTTTGGCGGCCCAGCCTCCAGAAATTCCGGAGCCTACAACGATAGCATCGTATTCATTCGCGTTTGCCATAGGGGGTCTTAGTGATTAATCAAGGGTTGTTTCAGGACTTTGGCGTCCATGTTAGGGTACAGGGCGGACATGCTCCAACGCAGCGAGGGCATGGGGTCGCCTTCAATGAGGTATTCCAGGGCTACATAGCCTTTGAAGCCGGTGGTCTGGATGGTGGTCATGATGGCGGGGTAGTTCACTTCTTGGAAGTGGTCGGGTTCCATTCGGCCCGGAACGCCCGCCACGTGGTAATGCTTGATGTAGGGCCAATGCTTCTTGATGGTCGCTATGATATCGCCCTCCATAATCTGCATGTGGTAGATATCGTACAGGATGCCAAAGCTGGGCGAGGCCAAACTTTCCGCCAATTGGAAGGACCAGGCCGAATTATCCGCCATGTAGTCCGGATGGTTCACCTTGCTGTTGAAGACTTCCAAACAGAGCTCAATGCCGTGCTCTTCCGCCAGTTCCACCATAGGGCGCAGGCCTTCTATCGCGTTGGCCATCCCCTGCTCTTCCGACATGCCGCGGCGGTTGCCGGCAAAACATATCAAGCGTTTGTATCCGGCTTTAGCGACCCGAGGAATCATCTCGCGGTAGCGCGTATGGAGGGCCGAATGGTGTTCCGGATGGATAAAGCCGTCCACGAGATTCAGCTCCGCTCCATTGCACATGGAAGAATCCAGGCCGTGTTTCTTCAGAATATGCCAGTCTTCCGGGCCGACCAAGTCGATGGCATCTAGACCCAATTCGACCGCCGCTCCGCAAAGCTTTTCCAGTTCCCAGCCGTCCAAACACCAACGCGCGAAGCTCGTTTTGTAGCTCAAGTTCGCGGGGCGTTGGGTATTCCAGGCTAAGGCTGCCGTTTGCGCCTCTCCCGCAAGGGCGGAACCCAACAAGGGCGCCGCCGCCAAGGTGGCGCTGGCTCCTGCGAGGGTTTTGAGGGCTTTCCGGCGATCCATGCGTTTAAGCCGCGTTGCGCTTGCGCATGTAGACGTAGAGGCCTGCAAAAGCGGCGCTCAGAACGATGGGCATAAAGAGCGTGGTGCGGAGAACCGTTCGGCCCGCTTCTACATCGTTCATGTCGCCCACAAGGCCTTCGTAGTAGCCGCCCATGGCTTGCATATAGAGCGATACGGCAAACATGCCCGCGGCACCCATGACCGAAAGGCCTACAGCACCCGTGTTGGGCAAGTTCTCCGCAACAAAGCCAATCATGGTGGGCCAGAAGAAGGTCACGCCCAAGCCAAAGACCGCAGCGCTCACGAAGAGCATTCCGCCGTCTTGGGTGGCGAGCAAGTACAGACCCAGCGTAGAAACGACCGCCGAACCCAAAAGCATGCCCGTAGGCTTCAAGGTCTTGACCACGCCTTCGGCAAGGCCACGGCCCAACGTCATGACGCCCGAAGAGATAAACAGGATCAGGATAGCGTTTTCAGACACGGAGTGCAGCAATACATCGATGTACTGACCGGTAAAGAGTTCGGTGATGGAGGTCCCTAGCATGCAGATCATCATGAATAGGAAGAGAGGCTGCAAGAGGTTTTTGTACATGTCCGCTTCGGAAACGCCAGATTTGACGCGTTCGGTCACGGGGAATTCGGTCTTGCTGAACAAGTAGCCGTAGATGGCAAGCGGTAGCAGCATGGTGCCCATTTGGGCCTTCCAGCCCCAATCGAGGTTAGTGAAGACAAAGCTGATGAGCGTGCCCAGCACAATACCGCCGGGGAACCAGAGGTGGAAGTGGTTGAGCTTGGTCGTTTTGTTTTCGGGATAAATGGACGCCACCAGCGGATTGCACACCGCCTCTACCATGCCGTTGCCCAGTCCAATCATTAGGGTGGAGAGGAAGAGGCTCATGTAGCCATTGGCGAAGATGGTTAGCAGGATACCGCCCAAATGCATCAAGAACGCGAGGTACATCAAGGGTTTCATACCCAAACGGTCCACCAGCATGCCGCCGATCACCATGGAGATGGGAAAGCCCCAAAAGGCCGTTGCCGCAATCGTACTTATCTGACTGTCCGTCAGGGCAAAATGGCCTTGCAAATCATTTAAAATACCGGCCCGAATGCCAAAACTCAGCGAGGTAACCACCAACGCAAAGCAGCTGGCAACGAATAAACTTCTGCGATCCATGTTGAGGTGTATAGGATTTTTAGATCTTGTAGTAACCCGAATGTAGGGAACAAATTGTTACTTTGACACTTACTAAGGACAACTATTCGTGAAAGCACTTAAATATGGAATGATCGGCGGAGGACCCGGCTCCTTCATCGGAAATGTTCACCGCATCGCCGCACGCATCGACGGCCTCTACACCCTGACGGCAGGGGCCTTTTCGAGCGATTTCGCCAAATGCCAAGAGAC
>JALQUY010000111.1 GCA_023260615.1 Schleiferiaceae bacterium | reverse complement strand
AGCTCGATACCCTTGTTGTTGATCTCACCCGCATTTACATACTTGTAGATCGTACCAGAGGTAGAAGACACCTTCGCAGGCATGATTTGGTTGAAAGAAGTTTGGTCGTACACAGACACGTCAAAACCAACGCGGTTGTTGAAGAACATCATCTCCAAACCAGCTTCCGTAGAAACAGTGCTCTCGGGAAGAAGGTTAGCGTTGTTTGAGGTGCTAGGTGCAGATGCCAAAGAGGTGCTACCGAAGGCAGTACCCATGTTGTAGGCATCAGCCAGAGCTTGAGCAGGAGCGTCTGCACCTACTTCTGCATAGTTCACGCGGAACTTACCGAAGCTGATAGCGTCCACGTCGATCAACTCAGAGAATACCAAGCTCATCGTAGCAGAAGGGTAGAAGAACGTGTTGTTTGCTGTAGGCAACGTAGACGAGACGTCTTGACGGCCTGTCAAATCCACATACAAGTAGTTCTTGTAGCCCAAAGAAGCTGCAGCAAACAAACCGTTTACGCCGATCTGGTAGGCGGTCTCGCCAGGAGCGTTGGGGGTGTTTACTGAGTTGCTCAAAGCATAAACGCCAGGAACAACCAAACCGCCGTTGGTAGAAGCAGAGATCGCCTCAACCGTATTACGGCGCACGTTTGAACCCAAGCGACCGTTGAAGGAGAACTCATCGTTAGAACCGAACACCTTGTTGGCGGTCAAGATCAAGTCGATGTTCGTTTCCGTAACGTTGCGGTTGCGGCGGATGTAACCAGGGATCTCAACAGAACCCACAGCCGTGCGCTCTTCTTGCAATTCAGAGTAGGTATCCACAGAGGCACGACCCAAGAAATCCAACCAATCGTTGATCTTGTAGTTGGCCATCATGTTGCCGATCAAACGGTTACGCTGGTCGGTCTGGTAGTTCTCCAATACAGAGAAGTAGGGGTTGTCGAAGTAGATAGGCTTGGTAGCATCTTCACCATACCCGTAACCGAAGGGGTTCCAGGTGATGTTCTTGCCGGTCAACTCGTACGCTTCTTTTTGCTTCGCCATATCCACACCTACGTTAAACCACTGACGGAACGACTGGTTGGGGTTGCGTGAATCGTAGCCCGTGCCGTAGCGACCGCGACCAGCCTGCTGGATGAATTGTGCCGTCGTAGAAACGGTCAACTTATCGCTCGCCTTCAAAGAACCGGTGAAGCTGAAGTTGTTACGCTTCAAGCTAGAACCAGGAACGATACCCTTCGTAGAGAATTGGGTAGCGCTCAAGCGGAAAGAACCGTTGTCGTTGCCGCCATCAATCGCTACCGAGTTGTTCATCGTAGCAGACTGCTCGAAGAAGTACAAGGGGTTGTTAGCACCTGCAACGTGTGGGCTCTTCTGACCGTAGGTAGACAACTCGGGGTACAAAGACTCCCAGGTGTAGACCATGAAGTTGGGGTCAAAAGCCAAACCGAAAGAAGCATCCTCCGTGGTAGGCGTACAAGGATCGTCGATACCGTCGCCGTCCACGTCGTAAGCTACCATGTAGCCGTTGGTGGGGTAGCCAGCGATGGTGTCCGGACCGTAGTACTGACCGTAACCCTCACCGTACTGGTTCTGGTAGCGAACATAGCTGTCAGGGTTTACGGAACCAACGGTGTAACCGCTCGTTACAGAAACACCCAAGCCATTGCGCTTAGTACCTTTCTTGGTGGTGATCAGGATAACACCGTTTGCAGCGCGGGCACCGTAAAGAGCCGTTGCAGCTGCACCCTTCAAAACAGACACCTTCTCGATGTCTTCGGGGTTGATGTCCATGGCCGCGTTACCGTAGTCATAGCCACCACGACCCGTCTGCTGGTTGCCGGTGTTGGTGATTTGGTTTGAGATGGGGATACCGTCTACGACAAACAAAGCTTGGTTGTTACCCGTCAATGACTTGTAACCACGGATAACTACGTTCGCTGAACCACCCATGGTACCAGACTGGCGAATGTTCACACCAGCTACTTTACCTGAGAGGGAGCTCATGAAGTTAGCGTCCTTCACTTTGTTAACTTCGGTTCCACCAACCTCTTGGATGGCGTAACCAACGGATTTCTTCTCACGAGAAATACCCAAAGCGGTCACAACAACCTCATCCAACTTGTTGGTTGAGACTGCTAGCGACACGTTTAAGGTGCTGCCCGATACAGAAGCTTCCTGGGTGTTGTAACCCATGGAAGAGAACACCAATACAGCGCCATTACCCGCCTTGATGGAGTACGCTCCGTCAAAGTTGGTGATCGCTGCATTGTCTGTGCCTTTAACCTTCACGGATACGGAAGGTAGAGGCTCACCACTTGATGCGTCTTTAACCACGCCCGTCACGTTCTGCGCAAAGGCAGAAATGGACAGGAATGAAGCCACAGCAAGGGCAAAGAGATTTGCTCTGCGTTTCATTTAAGGTGTTATTTGAATGTTAAACAGGGCCTAAGTTAATGTAAAATTCCAATTGCAATACACCTAAAACCCTCATTAGCACTGAGGATGCCAAAAAAATTAGTCAAGCCTACCCTTTTTTTGGGCGGAAAGAAACTAAGCGTAAAATCTACACTTTTATGCAGCTCGCATGCTTGACTCAATCGTCATTGAGGTGACTTTTCCTTTAAGCTAAGATCGAGGTAGACCAAAAGCGCCGCCGAACCCCAAACCAGAACGGCAGCTTTGTCCATGTCCAGAAAGTTGTTGAGGACGCCGTGCACAAAGTAGGTTACGAGTCCTAGCAAGGCCATCAAGGCCAAGGAACGATCTTGTCCTTCGGGCAATGCATGCACGACGCGGAAACCGGTTCGAAAGAGGGTCCAGAGCAGCACGACCACAAAGAGCAAGCCCGGCCAGCCTTGCTCCGCTAACGGGCCGATGTATTCGCTGTGCGCATTGCCCATGTTGCCCTCGTTGGTAGAAATAATGGTCATTTCGGCCGAATGCTGAAACGGCGCATACTGGAATTGATAGGTACCTGCCCCCCACCCCGTGTGCGGGCGAGCCTCAAACATCCGCAATGCCGACATCCATCGGTTGATGCGCTCCAAATTGGACGCATCGGTAGACACATTGGAGACGGACTGGACGTGTTCGGAAAAATTGTCGGAGGAAACCGTGTCGTTCTTGGTAAAAATGCGCATCCACTGATCTTGGGTCGCCCAAAGCCCAGCCAAAACCAGTACCAACCCGCCCAAAAACAAGCGCAAAGAGATTTTCAAGCGAATCAAGGCGTACACACCCCCCGCCGCGATGACGCTCAACCAAGCGGCTCGGGTGTAGGAGAGAATGATGGCCGCCGTGAGGATCCCCCAGAGGCCGATGTAGATGAACCGCGACAGGAGGTTTTGGTCGCGCAGCATTCGGTACACCGCAAAGGGATAGACAAAGGCCAACGCCATGCCGTAGACGGTGTGCTCCTTGTAGAAAGGGTACATGACCCAGGTGGACGTCTCTTTGGAAAAGCCGTATTGGCTGTGGATGTACATGGTGTACAAAGAAGCAATCGCCAAGGAAAAAGCGTACAACGGGAAGAACCAGTCGCGCGCTCGGGGCTTCTCAAAGACTTGGAGCATCGCAAAGAAGAGCGGGACGATGAACCAAATGCGGGAAATCCAGGCCTTGAAGGAGACAAGAGGCATTTCGGAGGTCAAAATGGTCACGCCCATCCAGCCCAGCTGAAGGAGAATAGCGATGCCCACGGGGTGCGCTAAGGCTTTCAAGGGCAGGCGGCCGCTTTGCAGAAAGCGCAAGAGGAGGAAGAAGGTGATGCCGGCGAGAATAGGTTCGGCCGGTAAACTCAAGCCCACATTAAAGCCCGAATCCTTCAGCGTAATCGACAGCGGCGTGATGGCCACTAAAAACAGTAAGAGCGAGTCGAGCGAATAAAACGTCCAGGCCACCATGAGGATGGCGAAGGGTACCGCGGCGACGAGGTACGTTTCGGTCGCGACGGAGAGGCCCGTCACGGCCACTAAGAGCGCGAGGGCGAGGTAGGCGTTTCGGCCGCTTAAGAAGGAAGTTGGCTGCGCAGATCCTTCCATGTGTTGTAGAGCAAGATGGCCAACAACGTGCTGACAAAGGCTGCCAGACCGCTCACCGCGCAAATTAGCCAGCGGATGGGGTACTTCTTTTTGTCGGCGGGACGGGCGGCATTCACGCGCTGGGTGGCGGGGAGGACCACTTGGGCATCCACACGCACTTGATCCAACTTGGTGCGGAGCTTGACCTCCTCTTCTTTACGCAGGCGCAATTCGTCGCGCAGGGACACGTAGCGGCCGCCGTATTTGGCCAAGGTGTCGAGGGTGTTGCGCAATTCTTGGATGGCGGATTTGCTGCGCCCCTCGGCGATGGCGGTGGCGAGCTGGTCGCTAACTACCATGGATTGGCCTTCGTATTCGTGCACGCCTTTTTTGCGAAGGCTCTTGATTTCATCCTCCATGTTGCGCATGTCTTCGCGCGTCTTGTCGTACTCGCGCTGAACAATTTTTAGACCCACTTGGGCGCGGCTGCGTTGAATGCGGCTTTTGGCACGGTCCAAAAGGTCCGTAATGGCATTGGCGATGTCGGCAGCCATTTGGGGATCGGTGTCGAGCACCTTGATTTCGACCGACATAAACTGCGTGCGCTGGAAGCTAATCTTGTCCGAAAATTCTTCCCACAAGTCGGTCCGAAGCGTTTTGGACGTCGTATCCAAATCGTAGTGTTCTATCAGCCCGAATTGATCGACAATCGTATCAAAGATGGCGTCCGAATTCAAAATCTGAATGAGCTGTTCGGCCTGTTCTTCCGCACCAAACTCCAAAAAGT
>JALQUY010000110.1 GCA_023260615.1 Schleiferiaceae bacterium | reverse complement strand
ATCCCGCAAATCGCTTCACCCTAAAGGCCAACTTCCGAGCCAACTACAACGACCGGTACGGCTTAGACTACTTGCCCAATTTGGAAGCCCATCTCCGAGGTTCCGACCCCAGCTCTTTGAAGCGGACCGAGTTCTTTGGAAGCGTCAACCGCAGCTTCCGCCTGCCCACCTTTACCGACTTGTACTACACGCTCGGAGGCGCTCAAGGTTCGGCCTCCTTGCAGCCCGAACATGCCTGGAATTTGGAAGCTGGTACTTCTATTTGGCGTTCCCCCGTGTCCGTTTCAGGGGGATTGCAAGGCATGCCGAATTTCTTGCGCGCTACCGTCTACCAGCGTCGAGGCACCAACCTCATTGACTGGATTTACCGAACAGTCGACGGGGCCCAAGTGCTCCAAGCAGACAACATTACCCAGGTCAGCATCCAGGGCCTAGAGCTGGAAACCGGTGGTTCTGCCGTAGACCTCTTTCAGTGGGAAGCTCGCTTCCAAGCGGCCAGCCACAGCGCTTCGGCCCTTGACGGTCAGTCCATCTATGCACTCGACTACCTCGCGAACCGACTGCAATTCGAGCTCACCTCTGCTCCCATAAAAGGATTTCAAGGGGGCCTTGTCTACATCCGCCAAGACCGAGCCGGCCAGTATGCGCTTCCGGGTGGTGCACTTACCTCCTACGACCCCTTCCAAACGGTGGATGCCCGCCTGAGCTACGACCACGACGGCATGACCGTCTACCTCGATGCCATGAACCTCTTCAATGCCACGGTTTTGGACCGCGGAAATGTGCCTTTGCCTGGCCGATGGATCAAGGCGGGGGTGCATTTTCATTGGAAGTAAAAAGTCTAAGGGTTTAAGGGTTTAAGGGTGGTTTGTTGGTATGCTGGTTGGTCAGCTACACTGAAGAGCTCCCTAGCCACAGCGCGAAGCGCGTGCTCTCTAGCGCACCAAAGGCACGTACCTTTGCCCCATGCCAGCTTCCGGACTACCCCATGCGCTTGAAGGCAGCCTGCGAGAGGTGCCCTCGGACGCCTTATTCTGGGTCGCAGCTGGTCTCACGTTGGTGATGGGTTTGCTATTGCAGCGCGCCCCCAAGGAAAGCAACCGCTGGATGCACATTTTGCAGAGGTTTACGCGATTTGAGGATGCTTCGACGCGCTTGTGGCTGCCCAATTTTTTAATGGTCGCCTTGCTAAGTGGTTTGGCCTACATCATTCTTGGGCCCGAAAGCATGCCCCACCTCGTGCCAGGCTACCATGGGCCCTGGTATGGCCTATTGGTGATGCCCATTTTGGCCTTGCTGAGTCAAGTGCTGGTTCACAGCTTTTTCGGACTGATTTGGGAGGACAATCGCTTGCATTGGCGGCATTGGAGCGAACGTTTTTCCTTTCTGCCGGCCTTGTGGATAGCCCTCCCGTTTTTGCTTTGGTTTTTGGTGAGTGCACAGTCTCAAAAATCCATCATTGAGCCCTTCTTTGTCGGCGTGGTTGTTCTAGGGCTTTTACTCTATGTAATGGGCTTATTTCGGGCATTTTACCGCTATGTAAAGGAGGCCAATGCCCCATGGTATTTAGCAATTTTGTACCTTTGCACTCTCGAAGCAAGCCCTATTTTTTGGATCCTAGTTTTTCAATCGTATGAAGGTTAAAAGCATCCTAGTTTCACAACCCGAACCTCAAGCCGGTAACAACCCCTACGCCCAGATTGCGGACAAGCATAAGGTGAAGGTGGATTTCCGTCAATTCATTGAGGTAAAAGGGGTTGCCGCTGCGGATTTCCGCAAGGACAAAGTGAACCCCGCGGACTACAAAGCTTTCATCTTCACTTCCCGGAATGCCATTGACCACTTCTTCCGCATGTGCGAAGAAATGCGCGTGGCCATCAATCCTGAATGGAAGTACTTCTGCGTTTCAGAAGCGGTTGCATTCTACCTCCAGAAATTTGTGCCCTACCGCAAGCGCAAAATTTACCCCGGGACGGGCAGCCTGGCTGGCTTAATTCCCACCTTGAAGAAGCAGCGCGGTGAGCACTTTTTGATGCCGACCTCCGATATCTTGAACCCGGATATCCCCGAGCTTTTGGAAAAGGGCAACATCAAATGGACGCGTGCGACCATGTACCACACGGTAGCGTCAGATCTCAGTGATCTCAGCGATGTGAAGTACGACATTTTGGTCTTCTTTAGCCCAGAAGGGATTCGCAGCTTGTTCAAGAACTTCCCAGATTTCAAGCAGGAAAACACGCGCATTGCCGCATTTGGCAACACGACGCACCAGGCGATTGAGGAGAATGCTTTGCGTTTGGACATTCAGGTGCCCACGCCCAAGTTTACCTCGATGAGCCAAGCCCTAGACGCCTACATCGAAGAAGCCAATAAGGGAAAGTGAGCGACCAGCGCTTCCCCCGAGAGGAACGGCTGAAGCTTCGCAACCGCATTTCTGAGCTTTTTGCCCACGGCAAACGCTTCCAGCAAGGACCCATTTCGGTCCTCTGGATGGTTTCCCCATGGCCCTTGGAGCGCGGCGTTCAAGTCATGGTCGGGGCACCGAAGCGCCGCTTTAAGCATGCTGTGGACCGCAACCGCATCAAGCGCTTGTTGCGCGAATCCTACCGCTTAGAACGCTTGGACCACTTCGAGGATAAAGCCCCATTGCTTTTGGCCTTTTTGTACCAAGGGGAACAGCCCGTTCGGCTCGACGATTTGCGCCGTCACATGGCCGATGCCTTGGCTAAAATTGCGGAACGCGCTCAGAAGTAAGGCATAGACCCCAACGAGACGCGCTACTTCCGCGAGGGAGGTACCCAAGATGCCATCCAGGCCCAGGCCAGCCCAAACAAGGCCACGCCCAGAGAGCGCTCCATGAAGCTTTCGGTCACCCAAAGGCTGCCAAAGTACAGAAGGAGCAAGCCCCAGGGGCGTTTGGGCATACTTCGCGCGGCTGCTAGACTTACCACTACGAGGAGTGCCATCCCCACCAAGCCGTAAGCGAGCGTCCATTCCAAAAATTGGTTGTGCACATTCAGGTGGCGCTTGAGTCCAAAGCGGTAGTTCCAATCCGCGTAGACCTGCTCCAGAGCGGCTTGCTTTTTGGAGGGCCCCCAGCCTAGCCAAGGTTTTTCCGCGGAAGCTTGGAGGGCGGCCTTGGCTTGAACCGCTCGCGTATCCACAGAGCCGGTAGCCCAGTAGGGGTCCAAGGGTTTGAAGACATGGCCTAGAGCGCGGCCCTCGGAAAGCCCTTGGGCCGTGACGAAGCCTAGGACGAGAAAAATGGCTGCGGGGAGGGCCCAGCGCGGGAAGCTTTCGGACCGATAGAGCCACCAAATGGCTGCTAAAAGGGCGCTAATTAATAGCATTTTGGCCCCAAGAAGGCCCAGGAAAAGGAGGGTGATGGCCCAGAAGAGGGCGGTGATTCGGGCCGAAAAAGCGCTGACCTGAACCGCCACCGCGGCGAGGAGCAAATAGGTGCCGATGTACACGTGTTGATGCAGGCCCTCCAAGAGCCCACGGTAAACGAAAACGGTCCAGTCCGCCCCCTGCCACACGCGGTATAGCCCGCCACCCAGCAAGTACAGCATGAGGAGGGAGGCGCCGAGGGGTAGGGTTCGAACGATCGTTTCCCGGTCAAACGCCCAAAAGAGCAGGAGCAAGGGCAGCATGCGCAAAAGGCTGTCAAGTGCGGCACCATGCCAGAGCGTCCCCAGCAGCACCAGGCCAAACAGCCCCCAAAGCGGCCAAAAGGAGGCGCTTTCCTGGAATTTCCGCCCGGCATTTTGCAGGTCAGGCAATACCGCTGCGGCAAAGGCCAGGACCAACGCAGCGCCCGCACCAAAGTCCCAAAAAGGCAAAAAAAGCACCCAGAGGCTGAGGAAGAGGCGGTGAATTAGGCGTTGGGGTTCCATACTGTTCTTCCTAAACGCTCGGAAAGGCGCGTAAGTACTTCGTAGGAAATGGTGCCGGAGCGTTCGGCGAATTCGTGCAAGGGAATGTGCGCCCCGAGGAGTTCCACGCGGTCGCCTATGGCCACATGAAGGCCCGTCACGTCCACCATGGTCATGTCCATGCAGACGCGGCCTACCACCGGGCAGCGTTGGCCGTGAATAAAGACCTCCCCGCGTCCCTCACTTAAGATGCGCGGGAAACCGTCCGCGTAGCCCATTGGGAGGGTGGCAATTTGCCGGGCATGGGGCGCTGCATCCGCGTGGCCGTAGGAAAGGCCCTCGCCCGCAGGCACCTCCTGCAAATGGGAAATTTGGGTATGCACGTAGACCACCGGCTGGAGCAGCGCGCGGTCTTCGGGCACCGCCGAGTCACCGTAAAGGCCAATGCCCAAACGAACCATATCGCCCAGCAAATAGGAATGGCGCGCTGTACCCGGGGTATTAGCGATCTGCTTCAATGGAGCGTAACCCAGCCCTGCAGCGAGGTCCCTGTAAAAGTGCTCAAAGGCCTCGAACTGCTGGCGCGTGAAGGTGTCCTGCTGGGGGTCCTCCGCTGCAGCCAGGTGAGACATCACGGAAACCACTTCCAAGCCGGGGTAGGCGCGCAAAGCTTCCGCTACCTCGGCCCCCTGGCTGGGTTGGAAGCCCAAGCGGTGCATGCCCGTATCCACCTTGATGTGGACCCGTCCGGGCGCTTCACCTGGGTGGCGCAGGAAGGCTTGGCCGTAGCGCTCCAGGGAGGTCCAGTTAAAGAGTTCGGGCTCCAAGCGGTGCTCCAAAAGCACTTCCACGCTCTGCTCGCCGGGGTTCATCACCATAATCGGCTGCGCAATGCCGGCTTGGCGCAGGGCTACGCCTTCGTCCGAATAGGCCACCCCGAAGTA
>JALQUY010000010.1:17086-21950 GCA_023260615.1 Schleiferiaceae bacterium | reverse complement strand
ATCCGTCAACAAACTGATGAACGGAATCTTTGCTTCGTCCAGAAGTGCAAGTTTGGCGGAAGTCTTAGCCATTTGCATCAAGGAGAAAGCGGCTTCCATCATTCGGGCGCCACCTGACTTGCTAATCATGATGAAGGGGACCTTGTGCTTCAAGCTGTAGTCAATGGTGCGGGCAATTTTCTCCCCCACCACAGACCCCATGGAGCCGCCAATGAACTTGAAGTTCATGGCTGCAATGGCTACTTCCATGCCGTCCATTTTCCCTACACCGGAGGTCAGCGCATCGTTGAGGCCCGTTTTGGCACGCGTGGCCTTGAGGCGGTCGGTGTACTTCTTGCTGTCTTCAAAGTTCAACGGATCCTTGGAAACCATGGCAGGGTCCAATTCTGTGTATTCCCCGTTGTCAAATAAGAACGAGAAATACTCCTTGGCGTCAATGCCGTTGTGGAATCCACAGTTGCCACACACCCAGAAGTTTTGAGCATGATCGTCGGAGGAGACAATGACCTTACACTTTGGGCAGCCGTGCCACAAGCCATCGGGCGTCTCCTTCTTCTCTTCCGTAGGGGTGGTAATCCCTGCTTCTTGTCTTTGGAACCAATCCGTGGACATAGTCTTTGGGGTTTAGGCGATAGTAATGCTGTCGTCCAAGTATACGTCTTGAACGGCATTCAACAAAGCAATGCCCTCTTTCCAATCGCGCTGGAAGGCTTTGCGGCCTAAGATCAAGCCCTGGCCACCGGCGCGCTTGTTGATGACTGCCGTTGCTACGGATTCTGCCAAATCGCTTGCGCCTTTGGATTCGCCACCGGAGTTGATCAAGCCAATTTTGCCCATGTAGCAGTTCGCTACTTGGTAGCGGGTCAAGTCAATGGGGTGGTCGGTAGTCATCTTCTCGTACACGTTGGGGTGTGTCTTACCGTGCTTGGTAGCCAAGTAGCCTCCGTTATTGGTAGGCAACTTCTGCTTGATGATATCGGATTGAATGGTAACGCCCAAGTGGTTGGCCTGGCCGGTCAAGTCTGCAGAGGTGTGGTAGTCCACGCCGTCTTGTTTGAAGCCGTTGTTGCGGGTGTAGCACCACAAGATGGTGGCCATGCCCAATTCGCGTGCACGCTCAAAAGCTTCAGCGACTTCCAACAATTGGCGGCGAGATTCTTCTGCGCCAAAGTAAACCGTTGCGCCGATGGCTGCTGCGCCCATGTTCCACGCGTCTTCTACCGATCCGTACATCGTCTGATCGTACTGGTTGGGGTAGGACAGGAACTCGTTGTGGTTGATCTTCACCACGAAAGGAATCTTGTGGGCGTACTTGCGGCTCACAGAGGCCAGAACACCAAAGGTAGAAGCTACCGCGTTGCACTCTGCCTCAATGGCGAGTTTCACGATGTTCTCGGGGTCGAAGTACAAAGGATTTGGGGCAAAGCTTGCACCAGCGCTGTGTTCAATTCCCTGGTCAATGGGCAGGATGCTCATGTATCCTGTGTTGGCCAAGCGACCTGTTCCGTACAACTGCTGCAAACTGCGCAACGTGGGGATGTTGCGGTTGCTGTCTTTGAATTGCTCGTCCACAAAGTTGCCAGAAGGCAGGTGGAGGCTTTCTTTGGGGATAGCGGTTGCTTTGTGGTTGAGGAGGTACTCGGCTTGATCGCCAAGGAGGGAAATGACGTGCTCTGAGGCCATGGTCTAACTATTTAAAACAGACGAAGTGCAAACCTACTCCTTTTCTTTCACTTAACCGTCCAAAAATTCCCCCAAAAAGGTCCTCAAAAGGGCATGCCGAGGCCAAAATTCAGCGTACTTCGCTGGGCCCATTCGCCGGGCACCCACCAGGGCTGATTCCCTAAACGGCGTGGATCGTAGATCTGAAGTCCCCAGTCTACGCGAATGACAAAGAAGTCCAAGTCGTAGCGGATACCCAGGCCGGCGTCCCAGGCGGACTGAGCTAAGAATGTGCGGGGGCGGAACTGAATGCGCTCTTGAATGGAGGGATTTTGGAGCAGGGTGCTGGCGGGTTCTTGGAGGTTTCGGGCCAAGAGCCACGTGTTGCCAAAATCTGTGAAAAGTGCCGCAGACAGGGCGCCAGAAACGGGGAAGCGGTATTCCGACTGGAAGAGCAGCTTGCGTGTACCTGAACCTAAGTAACCGGTACTATCAAACACGGCCAAAGGCAGTGCTCCGGGCCCCAATCGAAAGTTGAGCCAACCTCGCAAGTCGTTGCTTCCGCCTGCAAAGAAAGCACGTTCAAAAGGAGGGAGGCCGGGGGTGTTTTTGAGCGTGAAGAGTTCACCTGCCATGGCACGGAATGCCCAGTCGCGGTTTTTCGTGCCGCGGCGAAGCCAGCGCAAATCCACTTTAGCGCGCAGGTAGTGGGCATAGGGGACTCCGGCGATGGTTCGGACATCTGCCCCCGTGGGATACAGGCTGCGCGCGAGGACATCGGTGAGGATGCCGGAGGTTTCGAAGCCCCATTCGGCCCGTCGCTCCCATCGGCCCGAACGCTTGAAGGGTTGCACCAATCGAACACGCGGTCCAATCAAGAAGACATCTTGGAAACCCGATTTGATGGAAAGCGCTTGGTAGAAGCTGCTGTCGACCTGGCGGAGATCAATGTAGGTAAGGTCAATGGGGCTCACGTCCCATTGGTAGCCTTTCGCGGTGGTGAATTGGTACTGCAGGGCGCTGCCCAGAGCGAGACGGTCAAATTCGGCCCGGTACTGCCGGCCCACAGAGGCGCTCAAGCGTGTGCTTGCTGCTGATACGGGCGCATCCTTCCATCCCCAGAGCCCGGGCCATTGAATCCCGGTTTCTAAATCCAAAAAATAGGTATTAAACAGGGTGGAAGTGTCTGCGAGTTGGGCACCCACGCCACCGGAGAGCGTCACGTTTACATGTTCCAGCCCGCCAAAGGGGTTGTGGTCAAAGAGCTCGAGGCTGGATTGTACGCCGTAAATGCCCGACAAAGCGGTGCTTTCCCCTTTCCACGTGAGGCCTACGCGCTGGGCCGGCACTAGCTGCAGGGTGGCATTCAGGGAGTCTTGCACCATGGCGAACTGCCAGCGACCCGACTGAACCGCCGGGATGGCGCGCAAGCGCTGGGTGCTTTTCGTGACGGCGGATGCTTGGAAAGGTTGCCCGGCTGGAATCCAGGGCAGGCGCTCAATGCCTGTAGGGTTGAGGCGGAGACTTTCGGGCCATTGGCCGCGCGCTTCTCGGATGATCCAAACGCGGTGCGGCTCTTCTACGGTTCCGTATTCGCTGTTTCGGATCCAGTTGTCCAAGCGGACCGTCACGGTGGCCGCATAGGGATGCCCCAAGGTGTCCACGTCGAAGTGAACCGCTTCCGGCCCAAAGGTGTAGAAGCCCTTTTCTTGCAAGAAGCTTGCAATGCGGCGACGCTCTTCGTCGAGCTGCTCCATGCGAAGTACATACTTGCCATTGGCTAGGTTTGAACTCGCTTGCACATCTTCTAGGAAAGCATCTACACTTGGACCCATGCTCACATAGTACAGTTGACTCAAACGAGTCGGTGTACCACGGTCAAGTTTATAGGTCAAGGTCGCACCCCGGCGCGTTTCTTTTAAGTCATAGGAAACATCTGCATAGAAATAGCCGTCTTGCTTGAGGCGCAAGGTCAATTGCTCCACATCGCTGGCGGCGAGGCTAGAATCCCAGAGCACGGGGCGCTCACCAATGCGCCGAAGCCAATTGGCATAGCCCGTGGTCTTGCCGGGTTTGGCCTGCAAATACAACCAAACGTAGGGGAAGGTGCCAAAAACGTTCGTATTTGGACGAAGCTGCAGGAGTTCGGTGTAGGCTTCCTCGTCGGTGGCCTTGCCGTCCACGGAGACGGAAACGGTTCGAAGCCAAGGATCTTCGAGGTGCCGCTGTGGCTGACAGGACCAAAGCGCCGCCAGGAGGAGGGAGCTTGCGAGCAGGACCTTTTTACGCGCCATGCAACTGGGCAATCATACCAATGGGGTCCGGGGCCTTGAATACGGCATTGCCCGCGACCAGGACGTCCGCTCCAGCCGCTTTGAGGTCAGCGGCATTTTGGGCATTGACCCCGCCGTCAATTTCAATTTTGGCTGCGCTTCCCGCCTCATCGAGCATGTGGCGCAGTTGGCGCACTTTCTCGTACGTCTGTGGGATGAAGGACTGACCGCCAAACCCGGGATTTACACTCATGATGCAGAAGAGGTCGGCGTCGTGGAGCACTTCGGAAACGGCCGAAACGGGCGTGTGAGGGTTCAGAGCTACTCCGGCGAGCATGCCTTCAGCGCGAATGGCCTGCAAGGTGCGGTGCAAATGCGTCGATGCCTCAATGTGCACGGTCAGGACGTGTGCGCCAGCCGCTTTGAATTCTTTGATGTAGCGTTCGGGCTGCACAATCATCAAGTGAACGTCCAGGGGCTTTTTAGCATGGCGGTGGATCGCTTCCACTACCGGCAAGCCAAAGGAGAGGTTGGGCACAAAAACGCCGTCCATGATGTCCACGTGGAACCAGGCTGCCTCACTGGCATTGATCATCTCCACATCGCGTTGGAGGTTGGCAAAATCGGCAGAGAGGACAGAAGGAGCAATCATGGGTCGGAAGTTTTGCCAAAATTAGGCCCAATTGCCCGAACTTGCCGCCATGCAAACCCCCATCCCCGGACTTTCCAAAGCACAGCGCAGTTCCATCCTCTCGCTCCACCGCAAAAAGGGTCGGGAGCAGGCGCAGCAATTCATCGTGGAAGGGCCCAAGGCTGTCCACGAATTTTTGGATGAAGGTTGGTCGCTCGAACGATTGGTGGTGCGGAATGATTCTGACTGGGTGGGCCACCCGGGCGCTCTCGTGGTCACTCCGCGCGAATTTGCAGAG
>JALQUY010000010.1:12252-16987 GCA_023260615.1 Schleiferiaceae bacterium | reverse complement strand
TGCTGTGGAAAGAGGCGTGCGACCATATTCTGACAATCCCTCGCCAGCCAGACAGAAAAACAGAAAGTCTGAACGTTGCGACGGCAGGGGCGATTGCCCTCTACGCCTGCTTCAGCCGCTGAGCGGGCACGTTGCCGACCGCAGAAGCCTGAGGCGACTTATTCGAAGGTAAAAATCCAGGAGAGGGTGCGCGTGCGCACCACGGGTAGGGCATTGGCAAATGGGGTGCCGTCGTCTACGCGAAGATTCCCTTGGCCAAAGGTGGCGCGGAGCTGAGGCGAAAGCTTGAAGTACTCAAAGTAGAGGTCGATACCGACTCCGGCTTCCAGGCCAAAATCCCCACCCTGCAGTTTAAAGATGCGGTCGTCCACCACCTTGGCTTTGGAGGCTAGGTCGAGCTGGCCATAGGCGCCGCCCAGCACGTACCAGCGGTGGTTGTCAATTCGGTCTGTCTTCCATTTGACCTCCAAGGGGAAGATGATGAGGGAGGATTCGATGCGGCGTTCGATGATTTTTCGCTGCAAATCGCTGGGGTCGATGGCGTCAAAGAAGAGTTTGCGCTCGCCTGCCGAGTACGTCGGAATGAAGCGCAAGTCCAAATTCTCGCCCAACCGCAGGTTGCTGACAATGCCTACCGTGTAGCCCAGCTGCGGGCCGGTTTCCACCCCAAAGACATTGGCGGGCCATTCGGTATTGGGCCGGTAGGAAAAGTCCATTTGGCTCGTGCCCAAAATGAATCCGAAGTGCACGGGCTTTTGGTCGTAGCGGGGCAAATTCAAGCTTTGGCCCTGTCCCCAAAGCAGGACGGGCAGCAGAAAAGCGAGGAGGCTCCAGCGGTAGCGCATGCTTCTCTAACGCTTAAGATTGGGCAGGCGTATGTGCCACATACAAACTGGCAATGCCAAAGGTGAGGGGTTTGATGTGGATGCGCTCAAATCCAGCTTCCCTGAGTTTGGCGGCAAAGGCCTCGCCATAGGGGAAGGCCTCTACGCTCGCGGGGAGGTAGGTGTAGGCCGAACTGTCCTTGGACACCCAACGTCCGATGGTGGGAAGGATGTACTTAAAATAGAAGAAGTAGATCTGGCGGAAGGGAAAGGACTCTGGCTGAGAGAATTCCAGTACGGCAAGGCAGCCTCCAGGGCGCAGCACGCGGCCCATGTCGACCAGCCCTTTTTCCAGGTGTTCAAAGTTCCGGACCCCAAAGGCCACGGTGACCGCGTCAAAGCTAGCAGTGTCAAAGGGCAGGGACTCGCCGTCGCCCAAGTGGAGCGGGATGTGGGGATCCAAGCCCCGGCGCGTGATTTTTTCGCGGCCCACCTCGAGCATGCCGGCAGAAATGTCTACGCCTTGTACGCGGCTCCCCGCAATGCCGCGGTGCAGGGCTATGGCCAAGTCCGCGGTGCCAGTAGCCACGTCGAGAATGTCAACGGCACCGGTTTGGCGCACAGAACGTACGGTCTTCTTGCGCCACAGTACGTCAATGCCCATGGAAAGGGTGCGGTTCAAGACGTCGTAGCGCTTGGAAATCGCGTTGAACATGTGGGCAACTTGCTCCTTTTTGGAGCCTTCGGCGCTGTACGGTTTGACGGGCTGCATGCGTGGGGTCTTAGCCTACCTGGACGTTAGCCTTTGGGTAGGTATAGTCGTGGGATTCTTTCTTTCGGCTGGTTAAAGCGAAGGCCAAAGTTACTGTGCCTACACGCCCTACTAACATGGAAAGCATGAGAATGGTTTGGCCAGAGGTGCTCAATTCGGCGGTGATGCCGGTTGAGAGGCCTACCGTACAGAAGGCGCTCACTTCCTCAAAGGCCAATCGCGCCAGTCCTAAATGTCCGTCGGTAATGGTGAGTAAAAAAATTCCCAGCAGAATGGAACTGGCCGAAAATAAAAACGCGCTCATCGCCAAATTCAAGAGTTCCACGGGGATGGTGTAGCGGAACATTTCAACGCGCTTTCGGCCCCGAATAGTGGCCAAAGCATTGACGAAAACCAAGGCAAATGTGGAGGTCTTAATGCCACCAGCTGTAGAGCCTGAAGACCCGCCGATGAACATAAAGACAATGAGAATAAGCAGCGTGGGCAGAGCCACGGCGCCAAAGTCTATGGTGTTGAAGCCGGCTGTTCGGGTAGTGACAGATTGGAAGAAGGCCGCGAGAATGCGTTCGCCCGTGGTCAGGTCCACCAAGGTGCTGTTTAGTTCCAAAATGCCATACAGCAGCGCGCCGGCCGGGATTAAAATGAGAGCCGCATAGAGCGCAATCTTCGTATTCACGTGCAAGTGGATCCAGGGGTTGCGGCGGCGTGCCACCAGGGCCTGGGTCGAAAAGAGGTCGTGGATCGTGGCAAAGCCCAATCCTCCGAGAATTATGGTAACCCCAATGATGAGCACTAGGGGGACGTTGGTAGCCAAGGCTGGGTGCGCAAGCCCTTCGGTGAAGAGGCTAAAGCCCGCATTGTTGAATGCGCTGATGGCGTGGAAGACACTGTAGAAAATTCGGTCTCCCATGGTTTGAAAGGGAAAGGAGCCCCAGGAGAAAAAGAGCAAAATGGCGGCTGCTAGTTCGAAGAAAAAGGAAAAGCGAAAGATTTCCCGAATCAGGTCTACGGATCCCTCGAGGGAATCGGAACTGTAGTTGGCCTGCAATAGGCTTTTGTAGCGCGTTCCCAGTGCGGGGTTGGCCAACATCGCGAAAATGCTGGCAAAGGCAATAAAGTTTAAGCCTCCCAACTGGATGAGGATCATCACCACAAACTTCCCTTTGAAGCTGAGTATGGAGGCGACGTCAATAATGTTCAAGCCCGTAACGCTGACGGCGGAAACGGAGGTAAACAAGGCTTCTTTAAAGCTTAGGCCTGAGCCGCTGCGGGTCATTTCGGGCATCCAAAGCAGTCCTGCGCCGATCACCATGAGCAGGACAAAGCTGGTCACAAGCAAAGCCGGCGGGCTCATTTTAATATGGGGAAGCAAGCGGCTGGCTTTGCCAATTTCCAAGGCAACAAAGAGCAGGAAATAGGCCTGTACGAAGACCATGAAAAAAGCATCTAACTGCCCCAGTCCCCAGTAGCTGCCTAGGGTAGACATAATCTCAATGCCAAAGACATTGATGGATAGAATATTCACACTCATGTAGAGCATGAGCAAGCCCTCCCACTTAGAATCCTTGAGGTATTGAAGCGGGGAGAAGGAATAGAAAAACTCGACGAGGTATTTGAGGATGTAAAACCCGATGGTGCCTTTTAGCAGCCCATCGACCCACCCTAAATGTTCTTCACTCAATGCAAATCCGTGCCGAATAAGCAAGGAAATAACAGCGGCAATGGACAGTGGGACACTGACATAGCGCATCAGGCGGATGACCGTCGACTTACTGTCGTAAATCCTCAAGTTGATCCACTCGCGGATTTTGTAGACGGTTTGACGCCGAGATGAGTTCATGAAGCCGAATTGAGTCCCTTCAAGGTACGTACAATTCGCTCGGCAGCCTTGCGGAGGTCCTCCTCTGCTGCTGCGTAGCTAAAGCGAATGTACCCGTCTAAGCCAAAGGCTTCACCAGGGACTGCCGCCACGCCACCTTCTAGGAGTGCCATACACAGATCCAGGGCGGTTGGGTGGCTCTCCGATAGGTACGCAGAGGCATCTACAAAGAGGTAAAATGCACCCTCGGGCGCTTGTACGCCTAATCGGTCGGCGTCCTTGAGTCCCTCCATCAGGATGCTGCGGCGCTTGGTGAAAGCTTCACGCATGTATTCGACGGGTTCAGGACCAGCAAGTACGGCGGCTATGGCTGCGCGCTGTGCAATACTCGATGTTCCGCTCGTGATTTGCGACTGGATTTTTTCACAAGCGTCGGCCAAAACAGCGGGAGCGCCCATGTAGCCCAAACGCCAGCCCGTCATGGCAAAGCCTTTGGACAAGCCATTCACAGTGGCAGTGCGTTCCCACATCCCGGGCAAACTCGCCATACTGACGTGCTGGACGTCGTAGTGGATGTATTCGTAGATCTCATCGCTGATGACCCAAATCTGCGGGTGCTTGCGAAGAACAGCCGCCAAGCCTTCCAGCTCCTCGCCCGAATACATGGCTCCGCTTGGGTTATTGGGGCTGGAGAAAATCAGCACCTTGGTCTTGGGGCTGATGGCGGCCTCCAACTGGGCCGGTGTGATTTTAAACTGCTGCTCTAAACCGGCTTTAGGGCTCACCACAACGCCGCCCACAAACTCTGCCAAATCCGCATAACTCACCCAGTAAGGCGCCGGAATGATGACTTCATCCCCGGGGTTGACCAAGGCCATCATTAAGTTGGCGATGGTTTGCTTCGCTCCGGTGCTTACAATGATCTCGTTAGGGCTGTAGGTCAGGCCGTTGTCGCGCTGAAACTTCGTGCAGATTGCCTTGCGTAAATCCGCGTAGCCAGGGACCGGCATGTAGTGTGAAAAGTTCTTCTCAATACCTTCGATACCGGCGGCCTTCGCAAAATCGGGCGTGTCGAAGTCGGGCTCGCCCAAACTCAAGGAGATAATATCGTGCCCCGCCTCTTGTAGGGCGCGGCTTTTCTTGGACATTTCGATGGTCATGGGCAGGGCCAATGACTGGACGCGTTCGGAGATAAAAAGCATGCCCAAAAGTACCATTTCCTAAGAAATACCCGATATTCGCGGCATGGATGTTTTCTACGATACGCTTCGCACGATTTTCCCGTCTATCCTGATCCTCATCGTCGTTTATTTGATGATG
>JALQUY010000010.1:0-12152 GCA_023260615.1 Schleiferiaceae bacterium | reverse complement strand
GCATGGATGTTTTCTACGATACGCTTCGCACGATTTTCCCGTCTATCCTGATCCTCATCGTCGTTTATTTGATGATGTCCGGCTTCCTGGACAACGAGGACAAGCGCCGCCGCAGTGAGCGCCTGGCGGCTTCGCAGAAGCAGGCTCTGCCGATCCGAATGCAAGCCTACGAGCGCCTCGCTCTCCTCTTGGAGCGCATCAGCCCGTCGTCACTTCTCCTGCGCGTGAAGGCCTCTTCTCTGAGCAAGTCCGAATACCTGCTTTTGCTTCAGCAGTCCATACGAGCGGAATTTGAGCACAACCTCTCGCAGCAAGTGTACGTGAGCGAACACGTGTGGGAGATGGTGTCTACGGCCAAGAGCGCCATGGTTTCCCTGATCAACACGGTTGCAGCTGAACTGCCCGAAGACGCTACCGGCGCCGAGCTTTCTAAAGCTATCCTCAATAAGACCATGGAAATGGGCGCCTTGCCCACACGAGCAGCTCTAGCGGTTCTCCGCCGCGAGATTGCGCAAGAATTCTAAGGCCGCCGCAGCTGGACTTTTGCGTCCCTCCTTGACTTCTTTTTGTACGTCCTCCCACGCAGTGGGATGCTTTCGCTGCGCCCAGAGGAGTAGCCCGTCTTGAAGGCGTTGCTCAAAGTGGACCCCTTGTTGCGCCTCTCGTCGCTTTTCGCTCATCCCTGTGCTGACGAACCAGCGCATGCCGCGATCCAGCAGTTCAAAAAGGTCCACCAAGCTTTTGGGTTCGAGTGCGCTCCCTAATGCGATGGGAACTTCCCAACCGTCTTCGCGGTGGAAGAGTTGCAGTGCTTGGCGCAATTGGCGTTGGGCGTCGCGCGCCATCGTCAGGCGTTCTCCGTCCGCTTTGTTGACAAATACAGCATCCGCCGCCTCCATGACGCCGCGCTTTAATCCTTGGACTTCATCGCCAGCTCCAGGCAATGCAAGGAGTAAGGTGAAATCGACGACATCCGCCACGGCCGTTTCGTTTTGACCCACGCCCACGGTTTCAACGATGATCCGGTCATAGCCTGCGGCTTCGCACAAGGAGATAACCTCGGGCATGTGGGCGTGCAGGCCGCCCAAGGCGCCCGCTGAGGGGCTCGGGCGAATGAAGGCTTCTGGAGCACGGCTTAGACCTTCCATCCGAGTCTTATCGCCCAAGAGGCTTCCATGATTTTGCGGACTACTTGGATCTATGGCTAAAACGGCCACTCGGTGACCCGATGCGATCCACTGTTGCCCGAGGACTTCAATCAGGGTGCTTTTACCTGCACCTGGGTTTCCCGTAATACCCAGACGAAACGTCTCGGACGCGGTCTTGGGCTGTAGCTGATTCAAAAGTTCTTGGGCGAAAGTCTGGTCTTCGGCCCGGCGGCTCTCCACCAACGTGATCGCGCGAGCCAGGGTTTGGCGGTCGCCACGCTTCAGTCCCTCCAGCAGCGCGGGAACATCCCATTCGGGGCGTGCAGCGGCGTGAAAGGTGGGATTGATAGCCATGCTAGAAGCGTTGGGACAGAATGGTTTCTAGCAACTGCGTGGCCGAATGCGCAATCGGCGTCCCGGGCCCAAAGATTCCAGCCACCCCCATCTCAAAAAGGGCGGAATAGTCGCCCTTTGGGATGACACCGCCCACTACGACTAAGATGTCCGGGCGTCCAAGCTCCTTGAGGCACTGCATCAACTGTGGAACAAGCGTTTTGTGTCCTGCGGCGAGGGAACTTACGCCCACCCAGTGTACGTCGTTTTCCACGGCCTGGCGCGCGGTTTCTTCCGGCGTTTGAAAGAGAGGGCCCAAGTCGACGTCAAACCCCAAATCTGCAAAGCTGCTTGCAACCACTTTGGCACCTCGGTCATGTCCGTCCTGACCCATTTTGGCCACGAGAATACGCGGGCGGCGCCCTTCTTTGGCCGCAAAGTCATTGGCCAGGGCGCGGGCCTTGGCAAAATCAGGGTCGGATGCATTTTCACGTTTGTACACGCCACTCACGAGTTGGGTGGACGCCTGGTAGCGCCCAAAGACTTCCTCCAAGGTAAAACTGATTTCGCCAAGGGTCGCGCGCGAACGGGCAGCTACGACGGCGGCCTGAAGCAAATTGCCCGACCCAAGGGCGGCCTGCTTCAAGGCGGCAAGGGCCTGCTGCACCGCCGTTTCGTCGCGCTGTGCGCGGAGTTCGGCTAGTCGTTGGACTTGGGCATCGCGCACGGCTTGGTTATCCACCTCCCGAACATCAAAGGCCTCCTCGTCTTCTGAGGATTGGAAGGCATTGACCCCGACGAGCACATCCTTGCCGCGGTCGAGTCGGGCTTGTTTTTGGGCCGCAGCCTCCTCGATTCGGAGCTTGGGGATGCCTTTTTCCAAAGCCTTTGCCATGCCGCCGAGTGCTTCAATTTCCTGAATGAGCGTCCAGGCTTCTTCGAGTAAGGCCGCCGTTCGCTTTTCCACTTCGTGGCTGCCGCCAAAAGGATCCACAAAACGGGTAATGCCACTTTTTTGCTGCAAATAGAGCTGTGTCTCGCGGGCAATTCGGGCCGAGTAATCTGTCGGCAAGGCAATGGCCTCGTCCAAAGCATTTGTGTGCAAGGACTGAGTTCCCCCAAGCACAGCGGCCATGGCTTCTACGGCCGTGCGGGTCACATTGTTGTAGGGTTTCTGCTCGGTCAAGGACCAGCCGCTGGTCTGGCAATGGGTTCGCAGGGCGCGGCTCTTGGGATTCTGAGGGTTAAAGCTGCCCACGATGCGGTCCCACAACACTCGAGCGGCGCGCATTTTGGCAATTTCTGTGAAGAAATCCATGCCGATGCCCCAAAAGAAGCTCAATCGCGGCGCAAAATCGTCGATGTCCAATCCATTGGCCACCCCGGTGCGCAGGTACTCCCAGCCGTCGGCCAAGGTATACGCCAATTCAATAGCGGCCGTAGCACCCGCTTCCTGCATGTGGTAGCCAGAGATGGAAATGCTGTTGAAGCGCGGCATGTGCGCACTGGTAAATTGAAAAATGTCCGCAATCAGGCGCATGCTCGGGGCAGGCGGGTAGATGTAGGTGTTGCGGACCATAAACTCCTTGAGGATGTCGTTTTGTATGGTGCCCGTGAGATCCTCCAGCGCGACGCCCTGTTCCTCCGCTGCCACGATGTAGAAGGCGAGAATAGGCAAGACGGCGCCGTTCATGGTCATGGAGACGGACATCTTTTCAAGCGGTATGCCCTCAAAAAGGCGTTTCATGTCTTCCACACTGTCAATGGCCACCCCAGCCTTGCCGACGTCGCCCTGAACCCGAGGGTGGTCACTGTCGTAGCCGCGGTGCGTCGCTAAGTCAAAGGCGATACTGAGCCCCATTTGGCCTGCCGCCAAGTTGGCACGGTAGAAGGCATTCGATTCTTCGGCGGTTGAAAATCCCGCATACTGCCGAATGGTCCACGGCCTCTGGCTGTACATACTGCTGTAGGGACCGCGCAAAAACGGGGCTACGCCAGCTCTGTCTTGTTCGTGTGGATAGCGGTTCATGCGCCCACATGAATTTTTAGGTTCGCCCAAAAGCCGCCTTCGGCCGTGTGCTGGGCCCAACGCGATTCTACTTCAGCTTGCATTTTGGCCGTGTAACCGTCCAGGGTGTAGGATCCCGCGAGGGGTTGGTCGAGGCCTTGGAGGCCGTTTTCGTATGTAAGTACCAAGACTTGCTGGCGCGCCCAATCTTTGGCCTGTAGGCTGTCGTTCAGGGGAGTGATCCAAAGTTCATCGCAGCCGCCTAACCACAGCGCTTGCTGCTGCATGCCCAGTCCTATGAGGCCGGCGGCATCTTCGGTGTGAGCGGGTAGATGCGGGCGTCCGCTGATCCACAAGGGAGCGGAGCGATTCAACTTCTTTTGGGTTGCAGACTCCCACAGGCTACGAGCTGCTTGGACAAGGGCAATCGTCTGGAGGTAGTCATCTGTGGCTTCTAGGTTGAGCCATGCGCGGTCGGCGTGCTCCCAGCCTACGTAATCGAGTTGTGCAAAGAGGGACCCCAGGCCAAAGATCAGCTGGTCCAAGGCGGAAGTGGATCCGGAAATATGGGCCATTTCGGCTCCGTTTCCACAGAGTACACGTACGCCCTTGGGGAGTTTCATGGCCTCTTGAATTTGCGCCAGGTCCGCCTCTATACTTCCGCGCCAATGCGCTTTTGTGCGGACCAGATGTTCGGCGGGATCGAGGTTGACAGAACCATGTAGCGCCTCGGGATGCAGGTTATTCGGCAGTTCGCGAAGCGCTGCCGCCACCTCTTCCACCTTTCCACCATAGACCAGATGAACAGGCGCAATATCGAGCCGAATACCCTGGAGCAGTACCGGCAGGTCTTCCGCTCGGTGGACCCAAAAGAGCAGGGAGCTTGCCCCGTGCATCAAGGCATCGAGGGCCCTGCGGTTAGCGTCCTCGGGCTCAGCACCGTCGATGGCTTCTAGGGCATGGCGGTGGGCAAAGGGCCGAGGCCCCGTCGTCCACGGAAGATCCGGGTAGTCCGCGGGCTTTCCCGTAACTGGAAGGGCAAAGCCCTCCGGTAAATGAATCTCACTCATCGTCCTCAGTTAGGGGGTCTACAAGGGCAACGCGCTCCCCAGGACGGTGCATCCAATAGTTTTCACGGGCGAATTTTTCCAATTTTTCAGGATCGCTTGCGAGCTCGTCTAGCTGACGTTGCGTGTCTTCGAGTTCGCGCTGGTAGAAGTCAATGCCATCCTCCAAGGCTTGAAGTCGGGCGTCTAATTCCCATTGGATGAGGGCAGAATTGGAGTCCAGGAGGGCCATCCAAACCACAAAAAATAGGGTCACCAACGCGTATTTGTTGGTCAGGCGTTTCCACCAGACAGAGGATTGGAGTTCTTTCAAGCGCGACATACTCAAAAGTACGGAGGAAGCGCTGCGCTTGGCTCCTTACTTCAGCTGTTGCGCCACAAAATGGCGGTATTTCCCGTCTGGCAGCGCCATGAGTTCTTCGTGGCTACCCCATTCTTGAACCGCACCGTCCTGAAGGAAGGCAATTTTATCGGCGTTCCGAACGGTACTCAATCGGTGGGCGATGACCAGACTTGTGCGGCCAGCCATCAAGCGTTGGAGTGCCTCTTGCACGAGCGCTTCGCTTTCGGCATCCAAGGAGGACGTGGCCTCATCGAGTAAGAGAATCTCTGGATTTCTGAGGACCGCCCGCGCAATGGCAATGCGTTGGCGTTGGCCACCGCTTAATTGCACGCCGCGTTCGCCAATTTGGGTATCCAGGCCTTCAGGGAAGCGTTCAATGAACTCTAGGGCGTTGGCTTGGCGCGCCGCCTCCACGATTTCTTCTTCTGTCGCACTTGGACGGCCGTAGGCGATATTTTCCCGAATACTATGCCCAAATAAGATGACCTCTTGGGGTACCCAGGCCGTTTTTTTTCGCCAATCCCATTTTTTCCAGCGTTCTGCGGGCTGTCCATGCAAGAAAAGCGCCCCGGTTTCGGTTTCGTGGAAGCGCAGAAGCAACTGAACCACCGTAGACTTTCCGGCACCACTGGGTCCAACTAAGGCCACTTGAGCACCCGCGGGTATGTCCATACTGAAGTTTTGAAGGACCGGAACATCGGGGCGGCTGGGGTAGGCAAAGGAAACGCCGTCGAAGCGAATGGCCGAAGTCCCAGCACCTACAGTCTCCGGATAGCTGCCTTCTTGTTCGTGTGCGCTGTCTTGTTCAATCGCTTCATCCAGCATGTCCAGGAGTGCTTCCGTGGCACCCACCGCTTTTTGGAGGCGGGCGTACACGTCGGCCATGCCCCCGATGGAACCGCCGATAAAGCCGGAGTAAATCACAAAACTGAAGAGCTGACCGGCTTCCAGATCGCCGGAAGCAATCAAGGACGTGCCTTTCCAAACAACCGCTACCAGCGCACCAAAGAGGCCAAGAATCAGAAAGCTTGCAAAGCCGCCACGCAAGATTCCTCCGGTGATAGCCAGTCCGGCGACCTTTTGGGTGGCCGTCTTGTAGCGATCGCGCTCACGGTTTTCACTGGTGTACGCTTTTACGGTGGCAATGGCGGAGAGGCTTTCCTCCACGACGGTATTGCTTTCGGCACTAGCGTCTTGAACCTGCTTGGAGTACTTGCGAATTCGGCTCCCAAAAATAACGGCCAAGACCACGACGACCGGTAGAATGGCGAGCATGAAGAGGGTCAGTTTCCAACTGGTGTAGGTCAAGAGCGCGATGCCGCCGACGATGACGACAATTTGACGAATGAATTCCGCCAAGGTGCTCGTAAACGTTTCCTGGAGCACCCCGATATCGGATTGCAAGCGGCTGGTGAGCTCACCCACGCGTCGGTTGTGAAAGAAGGGGAGGGGGAGGTCGATGAGGTGGCTGTACATTGCCTGGCGCAGGGCAGCCAGTGCGCGTTGAGCCACGCGTTCAAAAAACACAATGCGCCCAAAGCTGAAGACGGCCTGGGCCAGCAGAAGAGCCGCGAGGGTGCCTGCGATGGGATTGATTTGGCTGGGGTCGTTTTGCGCGGCATCCACCAAGTCGCCCAGGAAGGCCGGAAAAGCGAGGTTGCTGCTCGAAGAAAGGAGCAAGAACAGCATACCCAGGAGGAATTCGCCCTGAAACGGCCGAATGTAGACGTACATCCGCGCAATGCGCTTCAGTGCCTTCCACGTTATGGGTTTCTTAGGGGTCTTGGACCCGGAACGTCGGGCCATTAGAAGCGGTTCTTGTCCTGAAAGTCCAGCATCTTGACCCCCAGGGCGTTGAGCACGCGCTTGGCGCGAATCTTCGTCCATTCTTTGAGGGCGGTGGCTGTTCGGCGCGTGAAGCTGTCGTCGGGGCGCGCAATGAAGCGGCTGTCGCTGTACTTGAAGCCGTCGCTCACCTCCGTGAAGAAGTAGGCGTAAAAGCTCTTGCGCGATTCGCCTTCTGGCACGTTGATGGCCTTGTAGCCGTGGGGGCTGTTTTCGTCGGTCAAGAAGATGATGGCCCGGTTGTGCAATGGGGCTACCCGGTGCAGCACGTTTTGCATTTTAGGGTCCCAAATTTCCAAATGGCCGCCGTACGCCTCGTCCCAGTAGCGGTTGAGGTAAATCAACAAGTTGATGCGGCGCCAGAGCTTAAGCTTGGGGTCAAAGTTGACGTCGATGTGCACGTCCACAAAGCTGCCATTACCTCCTTGGTGCAAACCTGACCCTAGGGCGTCGTCTGGGGTGCTCAAATTTTCTATTCCGGTCAATTCGCTCATCCAGGCGCCAAATTCTTCCGACCGAATAGCGTTCCGAACTTCCGTAAACACCGGATCCCAGCGCTCAAAGTGGTAGTCTTCCACCTTGTTTTCGTTCAGGGATTTGCGCTTGACCTTCAGTGAATCCACGGAGGGGAAATGCTGGTGTAGGGCGTTGGCAATGTCCTCCGTGAGGAAGTTGTCAATCACCACGTGCTTAGGACTGCCTTCTGCGAAAGCTTTTTTAAGCGCGGGGAGGTTCTGGAGGACCGCAGAGTGGATAACCGAATTCATGAGCGTCGGCGCGTCAAAGTGTAAAACAATCTCGGACAAAGGTCGTGCAAAATCAAAGCCAAACGGACGCTAAACGAGGCGAATATGTGCTCAAACTTGGCCGATTGGGGTACGGCGTAGAGTTTTTGCGCTACTTTTTCGGGAGACCAGCCGTGGTGACTTTTGGCGCGGTCGCCTAAGCGATTTCCATCGCGGTCCAGCGTGTTGCGCATGATATCTGTGGTGACTACGCCTGGGCTGACCACTTGGATGCGGTTGGCACTGCCTTGCCACTCTTCGTTGAGGCTCAGTGCCCAGAGGCGAAGGGCCGCTTTAGTTGCCGAATAGGTCGCCAATTTGCGCTGGCCAAAGTGCGCCGCGATGCTTGTGACCGCCACGATGTGCAGGGGGCGGCCTGCTTGAAGTTGCTGCAACTGGTAGGTCAGGTCCACCGCTGCCCAGTAGTTGACTTGAAAAATGTAGTCCGCATCGGCGGCTTTGGTCGCAGATACAGGGGCCCAATGGCCGACCCCTGCGTTGAAGATGACTAAGTCAGGCCAGCCAATGGCCAGAACACGTTGGAGTGCCTCCTGTCGGGCTTCGGGTTGACTCAGATCGGCTTGAATCCAAAAATGAGCCAGGTCCTCGTCATTTTCTTGAGGTCCGCTTTTTTGACGCGATGTAGCGATGACCGTCCAGCCTTTTCGGCGGTATTCCTGCACAAGCGCCCGGCCAATGCCTTGGCTTCCACCCGTGATCCAAACGACTTGATCCATATTTCCAAAGATATCCATTCGGACATTGAGAAAAATGGAATATATTTGCCGCCCGAATAAGCACTGTTATGAAACGTACATTTCAACCCTCCAATCGCAAGCGCAAGAATAAGCACGGCTTCCGTGAGCGCATGAAGTCAGCCAATGGACGTCGTGTCCTCGCATTACGCCGCGGCCGTGGTCGCAAGCGTTTGACGGTTTCTGACGAAGGAAGCCACAAGGGGTAATGCGTTTATCCACATACAATTAGAAGGTGTTGCTCTCGCAGCACCTTTTTTTTGTGCCTACTAGTCCTCATCTTTAAGCCTATAAATAAGTTCCGCCTAACTCATGCCTAAGAACCCTGATATTCAGTCTATTCTCATCATCGGTAGTGGTCCCATCGTCATTGGCCAGGCCTGCGAATTCGATTATTCCGGCTCTCAAGCTTCGCGCTCATTGCGTGACGAGGGCATCGAGGTCACACTTATCAACTCCAATCCTGCGACCATCATGACAGATGAGGTGGTGGCTGATCACATTTACCTCCTCCCCTTGGAAGTGGCCTCTTTGGAGAAGATTTTGAAAGAGCGAAAGATTGATGCAGTTCTTCCTACGATGGGTGGCCAAACAGCCCTCAACCTCTGCATCGAGGCAGACAACCAAGGACTCTGGGAGGCCTATGGGGTGAAGATTATTGGCGTAGACATCGACGCGATCAACATCACGGAAGACCGCGAGAAGTTTAAAGAATTGATGGGCCAAATTGGCGTGCCCATGGCTCCGGCCAAAACGGCAACCAGCTACCTCAAGGGCAAGGAAATTGCCCAAGAATTTGGCTTCCCCTTGTGCGTACGCGCCTCCTTTACGTTGGGCGGTAGCGGCGCCTCATTTGTGTGGAACAAGGAGGAATTCGATGAGGCTTTGCAACGCGGTTTAGAAATCAGCCCTATACATGAGGTGATGATTGACAAAGCGCTGCTCGGCTGGAAAGAATTTGAGCTCGAGCTCCTCCGCGACAAGAACGACAACGTCATTATCATCTGTTCCATTGAGAACATGGACCCCATGGGCATCCACACAGGCGATTCCATTACCGTGGCTCCTGCCATGACGTTAAGCGATACGACCTATCAGAAGATGCGCGACATGGCGATTCACATGATGCGCTCCATTGGAAACTTTGCGGGAGGCTGTAACGTGCAGTTCGCCGTGAGTCCCGATGAGAAGGAGGACATCGTTGCGATTGAAATTAATCCACGAGTCTCTCGTTCTTCGGCACTTGCGTCAAAAGCGACGGGCTATCCCATCGCCAAGATTGCTGCCAAGTTGGCCATCGGCTACACCTTGGACGAGCTGAACAACCAAATCACCAAAACCACCACGGCCTATTTTGAGCCCACCTTGGACTATGTCATCGTGAAGATCCCGCGTTGGAACTTCGATAAGTTTGAAGGGGCGGATCGTCGCTTGGGCCTCCAAATGAAGTCCGTAGGCGAGGTCATGGGCATTGGTCGCAGCTTCCAGGAAGCCCTGCACAAAGCTGCGCAGTCGCTGGAAATCAAGCGCAACGGCTTAGGTGCGGATGGTAAAGGACACACGGACCAAGCGACCATTTTGCACAAGCTGGAGCACGCTTCGTGGGACCGCGTATTTGTCCTCTACGATGCCATGCAAATGGGCATTCCCTTGCGCCGCATTCACGAGATCACCAAAATCGACCTCTGGTTCTTGAAGCAAATTGAGGACCTCGTTGAAACGCAGCGCGCCCTGGAGAAGCACAACCTTAGCAGCCTGCCTTTTGAGCTGCTTTTAGACGCCAAAATGAAGGGCTTCGCCGACCGCCAAATTGCGCACATGACGCGCAGCTTGGAGTCCGAAATTCACAGCAAGCGCGTGGAAATGGGCATCGAGCGCGTTTGGAAATTGGTGGATACGTGTGCGGCCGAATTCCCTGCCCAAACGCCCTACTACTATTCGACGTTTGAGCTGCCTATGCAGAATGCGGCGGGCGAGACCTATGCCGAAAGTGAAGTCACCGTTTCAGACAAGAAGAAAATCGTCGTGCTTGGCAGCGGCCCCAACCGAATTGGACAGGGCATCGAGTTTGACTACTCCTGTGTACACGGCGTTCTAGCGGCCAAGGAGAGCGGTTACGAGACCATCATGATCAACTGCAACCCCGAGACGGTTTCTACCGACTTTGACACGGCGGACAAGCTCTACTTTGAGCCCGTTTTCTGGGAGCACATCTACGACATCATCCGCAACGAAAAGCCCGAAGGCGTAATCGTTCAACTCGGTGGTCAAACCGCGCTCAAATTGGCTGAAAAGCTGGACCGTTTTGGCATCAAAATCATGGGAACGAGCTACGAAAGTTTGGACCTCGCGGAAGACCGCGGACGCTTCTCGACGCTTTTGAAAGAGTACAACATTCCCTACCCCCGATTTGACGTTATCACGCACGCCGACGAGGCACGCGCCGTGGCCGCCAATTTGGGCTACCCCATTTTGGTACGCCCCTCCTACGTATTGGGCGGACAGGGTATGAAAATCGTCATCAACGACGAGGAATTAGAAACCCACGTGGTCGAACTCTTCAAAGACTTCCCCGGCAACCGCGTGTTGCTGGACCACTACTTGGAGGGTGCCATCGAAGCGGAGGCAGATGCGATTTGCGACGGCGAAGACGTCTACATCATCGGCATCATGGAGCACATCGAGCCCTGTGGCGTGCACTCCGGCGACTCCAATGCCACCCTACCTCCCTTCAACTTGGGTGAGCTGGTGATGCAGCAAATTGTGGATCATACGAATACGATTGCCAAAGCACTTGGGACTGTTGGTTTGATCAATATTCAGTTTGCGGTCAAGAACGACACGGTCTACATCATTGAGGCCAATCCACGTGCATCCCGCACGGTTCCATTCATCTGTAAGGCCTACAAAGAGCCTTATGTGAATGCAGCGGCCAAGGTGATGATCGGCGCCAAAAAGGTGAAGGATTTCACGTTCAATCCTCAACTCAAGGGCTGGGCGATCAAGGTTCCCGTCTTCAGCTTCAATAAGTTTCCGAACGTCAATAAAACGCTCGGACCCCAAATGAAGTCTACGGGTGAGGCCATCCATTTTATCGAGAATTTGCGGGATCCATTATTCCGCAAACTGTACTCGGAGCGGAACTTCTACCTTTCGAAGTAAGCGAGCGCGCAAATTAGCTAGGTAGCTAGAGAGCACGCGCTACGCGCTGTGGCTAGAGGGCTAGAAAGCTCGGGCTGCGCCCTGATGCTAGAAAGCACGCGCTTTGCGCTGTGGCTAGAGAGCTAGAGAGCTCGGGCTGCGCCCTGATGCTAGAAAGCACGCGCTTTGCGCTGTAGCCTTTTCGCTTAAACGCTTAATCTCTTTTACCCTTAAACTGTGTGGTGGACCTTCGCCGCGCGCTGGGACTTTCTGTTGATTTGCCAAGCCCTCTATCCCCCAAAATGATACTCCAACTTCACCGATAAGACGCGGCCGTCGTGGGTGAAGCGTTGGCTGGCGACATCGGGGCGGGAAAACATGCTGCGGGCGCCATTGGAGAAGGCATAGGGTTCGATGGGTTGGCCAAAAAGGCCTTTGTCCAGTTCGTTGTTGCCGTTGAGGTCGAGGTAGTAGGAGGCGGTGTAGGTGCCCACTTTTTTGGGGCCTACGACGACGCGCTGTTGGAGGGCGGTGGCGGGGAAGGGGACTTGCTGGATCAGGGTGCCGTTGGCGTCGTGAAGGGACACCATCCATTGGGCGCCTTTGGGGAGTGTTTTGACTTCCGGGGCGGAGAGGTCGAATACCATTTGGGCCGATTGACCCAAGAGGTTGGTGGACCAGAGAAGGAGGAGGCTGGCGAGCAAGGAGCGCATAGGAGTAGAACGCA
>JALQUY010000109.1 GCA_023260615.1 Schleiferiaceae bacterium | reverse complement strand
AGCCACTCGGCCACGAGACCTTTAGGGGGGCGAAATTACAACGCTTTACCCGTATGCTTGGGATTTTCTTCAAAAAAGCTCACACAGACCGCATGAACGTCGCCGTCGATGGGAGGGTTGAGTTTGCAAACTTTGACTTCGGCCCGTTGAACAGCAGGTAAGTCCTTGAAGATGCGTTCGATAATTCGGGCGCAAACGGTCTCGAGCAATTTGGCGCGAACGGCCATTTCTTCGCTGACAATAAGGCGCAAAGCCACGTAGTCTACCGTGTCGGCCAAGTCGTCGCTGAGTGCGGAGGCGGATAAGTCTGCCCAAACGGACACGTCTATTCGGTACTCAGAGCCAATGGCAGCTTCTTCCTCCAAGCAGCCGTGGTAGGCGTACTCGCGTTGGGCTTCGAGGTCGATGCGCTGTAGAGCCATTCTCAGGAAAGTGCGGTTAACGCTTGGTTGATGCGGCGTTCGGAGGCTTCTTGACCGATCAACTGCATGACGGTAAAGATGGAAGGGCCTTGGGTGGTGCCGGCAATAGCGAGACGCAAGACGGGACCCACTTGGCCAAATCCATAGCCCTTGTCCGCGAGGTAGGCCTTGAAGGCATTTTCTAAAGCGGCTTCGCTGTAGTCGGTTTGCGCAAAAACGCCTTTTAGATCCGTCACATAGCCTGGAGCTTCGGCGGTCCATTTCTTGCCGACCATAACTTCGTCGTAGGAGGTGGGGTCTGCGAAAAGGTAGCTGGCGCCCTCCAGGGTGTCACCGATGAATTCGGCTCGGTCCATAAAGAGCTGCATGGCGGCCAAGGCAAAGGCATCCGAAGGGAGGGATAGACCGCGAGCTGCGGCTTCTGCACGGTAGTCAGCCACCAAATCCGCCTCAGGCTGCAGGCGCAAATGCTGTTGGTTGAACCACTTAGCCTTGTCAAAATCAAAGCGAGCGCCCGCCTTGTTCACCTTGTCGAGGTTGAAGGCAGCCACGAGCTCCTCCAGGGAGAAAATTTCTTGGTTGGTACCCGGGTTCCAGCCCAGGAAGGCCAGCATGTTGACAAAGGCTTGGGGGTAGAAGCCGCGCTCGCGGTAGCCCGAAGCGGTTTCGCCGGTCTCTTCGTTGTGCCAGTTCAGCGGGAAAACGGGGAAGCCGAGGCGGTCGCCGTCACGCTTGGACAATTTGCCGTTGCCATCGGGACGAAGGAGGAGGGGGAGGTGGGCAAATTCGGGCTGTTCCCAGGCAAAAAAGCGGTAGAGCAGCACGTGCAAGGGGGCAGAGGGCAACCACTCTTCGCCGCGGATCACGTGGGTGATGTCCATGGTGTGGTCATCGACGACGTTGGCGAGGTGGTAGGTGGGCATGCCGTCGCCCTTGAGGAGGACTTTGTCGTCCAAGTTCAAGGTGTTGACGCTTACCCAGCCGCGGATGCGGTCTTCAAATTTTACTTCCTCGTTGCGGGGCATTTTGACCCGAATGACATAGGCCTCGCCGGCGTCCAGACGACGCTGCACCTCCTCTTCGGGAAGGGTGAGCGAATTTTTCATGGACGTACGGGTGATGCTGTTGTACTGCCAGTTGGGGTTTCCTGCTTGCTTGGCGCGTTCCCGGACCGCCTCTAAATCTTCAGGGGTATCAAAGGCGTAGTAGGCATGACCTGAGGCCAAAAGTTGGTCCGCATAAGCGCGGTACATGGGCTTGCGCTCGCTTTGGCGGTATGGAGCGTGGGGACCGCCGTTGGGCAATTTGTCTTCTGCACCGATGCCTTCGTCGGGCGAAATTCCGCACCATTTGAGGGCCTCGACAATGTAGGCTTCGGCGCCGGGCACGAAGCGCGTTTGGTCCGTGTCTTCCACGCGCAGCAAGAAATCGCCGCCTTGTTGCTTGGCAAACAGGTAGTTATATAAGGCAGTCCGAACGCCACCCATGTGCAGGGGGCCAGTGGGACTAGGAGCAAAACGAACGCGAACCCGACGGTTTTCCATGTGTTTTTCTTTGGGTGGGCAAAGATAACCCACCACGCAGCACCGACCTATCTTTGCAGCATGGAGCGACAGCTATCTGAACAAGAGCAGTTTCGGCGTGAGGCCCTAGAGGCCCTGCGCGCGACCGGCATGGATCCGTTTCCTGCCGCGGAAGTACCCGTCAGTCATTTGGCGGAAGAAATCAAGGCCCAATTTGCCGCCAACCCCGAAGAGGGGTTTGAGGTCTGCGTGGCAGGACGCCTCATGACCAAACGCATCATGGGCAAGGCCTCGTTTGCCAGCTTGATGGATTCTTCGGGCCGCATCCAGATCTATGTCAACCGCGACGAAATCTGCCCCGAAGAGGACAAAGGACTTTACAACGACGTGTTTAAGAAGCACTTAGACATTGGAGATTTTATTGCCATCAAGGGCCATGTGTTTGCCACCCAGACGGGCGAAACGTCCGTTCACGCCAAAGAGATGTGGGTGCTCAGCAAGAGCATTCGGCCCCTTCCGGTGGTGAAAAAAGATGCGGAAGGCAATACCTACGACGCATTCACCGATCCTGAGTTGCGCTACCGCCAACGCTACGTCGACCTCATTGTCAACGAGGGCGTCAAAGACATTTTTGTGAAGCGCACCAAGGTCTTCAGCACCATGCGCAGCATTTTTAACCGCGCCGGATACTTGGAGGTGGAGACCCCCATTTTGCAGCCTATTCCGGGCGGCGCGTCGGCACGTCCCTTCATTACCCACCACAACGCCTTGGACATTCCGCTCTATTTGCGCATTGCCAACGAGCTGTATTTGAAGCGTTTGATCGTGGGCGGCTTTGACGGCGTCTATGAATTTGCCAAGGACTTCCGCAACGAGGGCATGGACCGAACGCACAACCCCGAGTTCACCGTCATGGAGATCTACGTGGCCTACAAGGACTACCACTGGATGATGGACATGACCGAAAAGATGCTCGAGGAAATTGCAGTCGCGGTGACCGGCTCTTCGGACATCAGCGTGGGCGGCAAGGCCATTTCCTTGAAGGCGCCCTTTGCTCGGGTGCCCATTTTGGAAGCCATTAAAACCCACACCGGCTTGGATTTGCTGGGCAAATCGGAAGACGAGATTCGCGCGGCCGCCAAGTCGCTTGGCCTGGAGGTGACCCCCGAAATGGGCACCGGCAAGCTCATCGATGAAATCTTTGGCGAGAAATGCGAACATCACTACGTGCAGCCCACCTTCATCACGGACTACCCGGTGGAGATGTCGCCTCTGTGCAAGCGCCACCGCGACGACGACCGTTTGACCGAGCGCTTTGAGCTCTTCATCAACGGCAAGGAAATCGCCAACGCCTACAGTGAACTCAACGACCCCATCGACCAGCGTGCGCGCTTTGAGGAGCAGCTCAAGCTTTCGGAGAAAGGGGACGACGAGGCCATGTTTATCGACCAGGACTTCCTACGCGCATTGGAATACGGCATGCCCCCCACCTCGGGTATGGGCATTGGCATGGACCGCTTGACTATGTTGCTCACGGACCAATCCAGCATCCAGGAAGTGCTCTTCTTCCCCCAGATGCGCCCCGAAAAGGCCGACTAATCCATGCTCTACCCCGAATCAGCCGGAGAGTCGCTCGACTTTCACTTGCTCAAGGGGTATGTGGCCCACCACGCTGCATCGCGCAAAGGCCGCGAAGCCTTGCTGGCCATGGAGCCCAACCCCGTTCAGCGCGAGGTAGAGCCAGCGCTCCTGCAATCGGATGAATTGCTGCAGCTCATGGAGCGCGGCCACTACTTTCCAGCCGTGGCTATGGCGGAGGTGGACGACGCCCTTCCCTTGCTGCGGATTCAAAATGCGGTGCTCGACGCCGAACAGTTTATGGCGATCAAGGCGCAAGCGGAATCCTATGCCAACGGCTACCGCTTCATGCTGACCCACGAGGAGGATGCGCCCATGTTGGCGTCTCGGCTCAAGCCCTTCCCGCCCATTCCCGAAATTCCTACGGCCATCGACCGCGTGTTGGAGCGCAACGGCCAAGTGAAGAGCAATGCTTCGCCGGACCTGTCGCGTATTCGGCAGGATTTGGCCAAAAAACGGGTAGCCGCCGACCGCATTTTCTACAAAGTCCTCAAGCGCTATGAATCCGAAGGCTGGCTGGGCGACGTGCGTGAATCCGTCAGCAACGACCGCCGCGTCATGGCCGTATCGGCCTCGCACAAAAGCAAAGCCCGCGGGGCCTTCCACGGAAGCAGTGCCAAGAACACCTTGGTCTTTTTGGAACCGACCGAATGCTTAGAAATCAATGCGGAAGTAGGGCTCTTGGTGGAAGAGGAGCGCAAGGAGATTCGGCGCATTTTGCAAGCGTTGACCAAAGCGTTGGCGCCCTTTCGGCCGGAGATTCAAGCCACCGACGAACGCCTGACCGAACTCGACATCTTGCTGGCCAAGACGCGATTTGCCAAAGAAGAAGGGGCCTGCTTGCCGCGCATCAGCGAGGAAGGGGAAATCAGCCTTCGGAAGGCTATGAATCCCGTGTTGCGCCGTGTGCAGAAAGCTAAGAACCGCGACGTGGTCCCCTTGGATATAGAGCTGCGTCCCACCCAGCGCTTGGTGGTCATCAGCGGACCCAATGCCGGAGGAAAATCCATCGCGCTGAAGACGGTGGGCCTGTTCCAGGTCATGCTGCAATGCGGCATGTTGATTCCTACGCACCCCAAGTCCAGCATGCGTTGGTTTGGGAAAGTCATGGCCGACATTGGCGATGCGCAGAGTGTGGAAAACGAGCTATCGACCTACAGCGGGAAGCTGGCGAAGATGAAAGAAATTTTAGCCTGGTCCTCGGAGGAGACGCTCTGCTTGGTGGATGAATTTGGCA
>JALQUY010000108.1:2890-4940 GCA_023260615.1 Schleiferiaceae bacterium | reverse complement strand
CGCATGCGCAAGCGAGGGCTTCACGCCTTCAGAAACCCTAGACGCGATTTACGTGGATCCCTCTCGCCTCGACGAGTCGGGCAAGCGTGTGTACCACCCTGCAGACTGCTTTCCCAATGCACTGACCGAACTTCCGCGATGGCTCAGCCTGGCGCCCGTGGTGTGGATTAAGCTCTCCCCTATGGTCGATCCGGACGAAGCGCTCACTTGGTTCCCCGGCACGCGCACGCTGTACCTCCTGAGCGTCGGCCGTGAAATGAAGGAGGTCCTCCTTCACATACAAGCCGGAAGCTGCGAACGTCCAACGCGCATCGCCGTGGACCTGCATGCAGATGGTTCCGAGCACTACCGCATCGCGATCGATCCTAAGGCCGCCAAACCCTCTCTGTCCGCACCAAAAACCTACCTATACGATGCGGACGCTCCAATGGTTGCCGGTCGAGCCATCCCTAGCTTGGCAGCGGACTTCGGCTTGCAGCAGCTCCACCCGGAATCCCGCTTGTTGACGAGCGAAAGCCTGCACCTTGACTTCCCCGGCCGCGTGTTCCAAGTGGACGCCATTCACGCCCCCTTCAAAGGCGATTGGCCTTTCGGTGCCTCGGTCGTCGTGCGCGGCTATCCCGAAAAAGCCGATCACATACGCAAGCGCATGAAGCTGAAGGAAAATGCGGAACATTATTTGCTCGCTACTGTTTGGGGAGAAAACGAGCGCGGCTTTATTGCAGCGCGCCGCCTAGGGGCCTAAAAATTCCCCGTAGATTTAAGAAGTGAAACGACTCGGGTTATTTATTGCGCTGTGCATGGCTTTTTGGAGCCAGGCGCAACCGCTATTCGTTCCCAATTTGGGTCAATGGCCCGAACCTTTTCTCGCCAAAACCCCCCTCAGCTACGGCGCCGTGTATTGGGAGCCCACCGGCTACCGAATGATGCTCCTGAACGAACGCGTAATGCCCGAACACGGACACAGCGACGAGGCGCATCACACTCCCAACCTCCACCCGGATGGCCCCGATGCCTTTGGACTCATCTGCACCTATGAGGGCGCTCATGCCCAATCCCCCTTTGAGGGCATGGATGCCACGGCGAGTCCCCGCCATTACCTGCTCGGAAATGATCCTTCCAAATGGGTCACCAACGTACCTGAATACCAAGGATTTAAACGGCCTTCGCTCTACCCTTCTATCGATCAACACTGGGTTGAAAAAGACGGCGAATTGTACAATGCGTGGTATGTTCGGCCCGGTGGAGACCCTGCCTCCATCCAAATCGCCTACGAAGGCGTAGAACCGCGACTGGACGCCGAAGGACAAGTCGTCTTAGAAACTCCCTTAGGCACCATTACGGAAACAGCGCCCTACGCCTACATCTTGGAAACGGGCAAACCCGTGCGCTGCGAATACACCTTGGAAAACGGCCGTGTTGGCTTTAAAGTCGGCTACTATGCCAAGGGCAAAACACTGGTCATTGATCCTACCCTTGTTTTCTCTTCGTTTAGCGGCTCTCTAGCGGACAACTGGGGCTATACCGCGACCTATGATGCCCAGGGCAATCTCTACGGTGGAGGCATTGTCTTTGACGCCGGCTACCCCACCACTGCAGGGGCCGTAGATCCCACCTACAACGACGTCACGTCTGCAGGCTATTCGCGCATGGACATTGGCCTGACCAAGTTTAGCGCTAATGGCTCAGCCCGTTTGTACTCTACGTACATCGGCGGCGGTTCGCCCGACCAGCCCCATTCCATGATGGTAAACAACGCGGGCGAATTGGTGATGCTGGGCACCACGGGGTCGGACGACTTTCCCATGCCCAACAGCGGACTGATTACCCAGTTCCAAGGGGGTCCCGCCTATGGGCCCTCTCAGGGATCTTCAACCTCTTTTAATTACGACGATGGTGTAGACATCTTCCTTCTCAAACTCAACCCCACAGGAACCGCCATCACGGCCAATACGTACTACGGAACGAGCAGTGCCAACGAAGGCTTAAATATTGGTTTGGCCAAAAACTACGGGGACCATGCTCGAGGTGAAGTCATTGTCGACGACAA
>JALQUY010000108.1:0-2880 GCA_023260615.1 Schleiferiaceae bacterium | reverse complement strand
ATCTTCATCGCCACCACCTCACCCGTGGGAACCGACCCCTCGCAAGCCATCGTGGCCTCCTTCACCTCCAACCTGCAAACCCAGCGCTGGGCCACTGCGGTAGGCGGCACAGGAAAAGAAGCTGGCTTGGGCGTCAAAGTCGCGGGCAACGGGGATGTCTACCTCACCGGTGGAACCACTTCCAACGACATGCCCAGCACGTCGGGAGCGAAGTTTCCCACCTACTACGGCGGCACGGATGGCTTTATTGCGCGTTTGAACCCCAGCGGCGTCTTACAGCGGGTGACCTATTTGGGCACGGGCAGTATGGACATGAGCTTCTTCATTGACATCGATAAGTACGGTGCCGTCTATGCCTACGGTCAAACCTTGGGCCTCTGGCCTACCACACCCGGCACTTGGTCTACAACTGCAGGTGGCCAATTTGTGGTCAAGCTCAATGCCGACCTCAGTCAGTTGATTTTCTCGAGCAAGTTTGGATCTGCGAACAACTTCGTCAACTTGGTTCCTACAGCCTTTAACGTGGACGAATGCCTCAACATTCTGCTCTCTGGATGGGGCGGTGCGGTAAATGGGGGCAATCTGGGCGGCAATACCAACAACTTGCCCGTTACCACCGATGCGGTACAGCAGACCACGGATGGCAGTGATTTTTACTTCCTCGTCCTCAAGCAAAACGCCCAGTCCGTGCTCTACGCCACCTTCTTTGGGGGCACCGCGGCCGAACACGTTGATGGGGGCACCTCCCGCTTTGCGCCCGATGGCACGATTTACCAGGCGGTATGCGCGGCCTGCAGCAACGGCTCCTTCCCCACCACCTCTGGGGTTATTTCACCGACCCGAATGAGCAACAACTGCAACCTCGGCGTCATTAAAATCGACTTCGAAACTTCGGTCACCGCCGACGCCTCCATCGACTACGACGCGGATGTGGACACGCTGTGCGACAACCTTCGGGTCAAATTCACCAACAACTCCAAGAACGCCAATCAGTACTTTTGGAACTTCGGCAACGGCCAAACCTCCACCGCCAAGGAGCCGACCATCATTTTCACGAAGGGCGTTTGGGACATCAAGCTCATCGCCATCGATACGGTCTGTGACATCATGGACAGCACGACCATCCAAATCACCCACGACCAGGGCATCTTCCCAGAGGCCAAATTCAGCACCGAATACTTCTCCTGCGATCGCCTCTTTGAAGTGAAGGTCTTTAACGAAAGCATCGACAGCGAAATCCACGAATGGCGTTTTGGCAGCAGTGGTCTCGTCTTTGGGGATACCCTATCCTACAATTTTTCATCTCCTGGGCCACATACCATTCGCCTCGTTGCCTACGATACGACCTGCGGCACCTCGGACACCACCTACCAAGTCGTCCAGTTTGATCCCGATTGGCCCGGCCCTGAAGTCAGCGTTGCCCCCGATTCCTGCAAGGACGGGCGCGTTCGCGTGAATGTCACCTACGACACGGATACGGTGGGCTACATCTACCAGTGGACGTTCCACAATGGCGTCAAAGACACCGGCCGCGTGGCTACCTACCGCCTACCGGCAACCGGCACTTACACCGTGCACCTCGACTTAGTGGATACAATTTGCAATGCCGTCTACGGTTACGATTTTACCTCAGCGGTTACCCGCATGGACCAACGGCTCTGGATCCCGAACGCCTTCACCCCCAACGGCGACGGCCGAAATGAAGTCCTAACCATTGCCGGTAACGACTGCTTCCCGGGGGATCACTTTGTTATTCTAAATTCCTTTGGCAATGTCATGTTTGAAACGGACGAGCCCTTCAAGGAATTTTGGGACGGCAAGCACGACGGCAAGCCTGTACAGCAAGACACCTATGTCTACCGCTTTGAAACGGAAGATGGAGATGTGTATGGGTATGTGCAGGTCATCTACTAGCTAGAAGGCTAGGAAGCTAGAGGGCTAGAGAGCTAGGGATTTTGATTGCCCTTTCAACCCTGGGATGCAATGGCCTTAAGTATCTCGATAAACCGATCCACTTCTTCCGTCGTGGAGTAGCGCGAAAAGGAAATGCGCGTTCCGCCGGGAGAACCGATGCCATTCAAGACGTGGGAACCGCCCACCGCGCCGCTGCTGCAGGCGGAGCCGCCCGAACATTGCACTCCCTGAATGTCCAACTGGAAATTGAGCATGCCGCCTTCGTGCAGGTCAGGATGGTAGAAGTTGAGGACGGTGTACAAGCTTTTATCAAGGTCACCTGACAGGCCGTTGAATTGGACTCCCGGAAACTCTTCTGTGAGGCGTTGAATGGCGTGCGCTTTGACGGCCTTGGTGGAAGCGATGTCGGCCACCATGTCGTCCCAGCAGAGGGTGAAGGCGGCGCCGAGGCCGGCGATGCCAATGACGTTTTCGGTGCCGGCGCGGTGGCCGCGCTCTTGGGCGCCCCCTTGCACAAAGGGCTGCATGGGAGTTCCTTGCTTAACGTAGGCGAAGCCGATGCCTTTGGGGCCGTGAAACTTGTGCGCACTGCAGGCCGCAAAGTGGAGCGGAGTGGCTTTGAAGTCAAGGGGGAGGTGGGCCATCGTTTGGACCGTGTCCACGTGCAGAAAAGCACCTTGCGCCTGGCACAGCGCAGAAAGAGCCTCCAAATCCATCAGGGTCCCGATTTCATTGTTGGCGTGCATGAGCGATACCATGGCCTTTTCGCCGGATGCTTTGTGGGCGGTCAAACGCTCCGCAAGCCAAACTAGGTCGTGTACCCCTTGTTCATCATGGGGGACATAGTGCACGCTGACGGGGTGGTTTTTGTCGACGTATTCGGCCATGTGGGAGACTGCGTGGTGCTCCAAGGCCGAGGTATAGAGGTGCTGAATGCCCAAGTCGCGCACACCGGTTAAAAGGGCC
>JALQUY010000107.1 GCA_023260615.1 Schleiferiaceae bacterium | reverse complement strand
AAGGCTACAGCGCGAAGCGCGTGCTCTCTAGCTACCTAGCTAATGTGCGCAAAGCCTCAGCCACCCAATTAGCCAGAATGGCATCCCCTTGGGGTGTCAGGACGCTTTCAGGGTGAAATTGAACGGCATAAGCCTGGTGTTCGGGCCATTCGGCAGCCATGGGCACGTTTTGGTCGGTCCACGCGACGCAGGAAGATTGGAGGTCGTGCATTCGGACTGCCCAAGAGTGGTACAATCCGACCTCCAGCGGAGTTGAAATTCCTTTGAAAAGCACCGAAGATTCCGATGTCTCGCGAATGGTGCGAGCCACGCCATGCTGCGGTGGACCGGCATGGTAAAGCTGCGCTCCAAAGTGCAATCCAAGGGCCTGCATCCCGAGGCAAACGCCTAAAACGGGCTTTGTGCCCACGATTTGGTGGACCGCCTCCATGAGGCAACCGGCGTCTTGCGGCAACCCAGGTCCTGGCGAGAACACAACCGCGTCCGCCGCTTCCAGAATGTTCAAGGCATGCGGATCATCGTTCCGAACGACCTCCACCGAATCCACCATCGACTCCAAGCGGTGCACCAAGTTGTAGGTGAACGAATCCAAATTGTCTAGAACGGCAATGCGCATGTAGCAAAAGTACTTTGGCTCGTGGGTATTCTTTTGGTTAAAGGGAGAAAGGGTTAAAGGGTGCTGCACGTCGCTTTATAGTTTGATGCCTAAACATCCAAGCTCCCAAACGCACCGAAGGTGCTTCCTAACCCTCTAGCTTCCTAGCCCTCAAGCTACCTAGCCCTCTAGCCACCTAGCCCTCAGTAATCCCCAATCCCGCGGCGGCGCTCCAGCTTAAGCGCGGACATCAGCGGTGCTTTGACGCCGATTCCTATGTTGTAGGAACGAGCGTATCCGAAGGGCACCCAGCGAATGCGCATTTCCCAACAGTGCAGCTGACGAAGCACATCAATGGTCGTAAAGGTGAAGTCGCGGGCTTTGAGGTCGTAGCCGGAATTTATGCCCAAACGCCAGTTAGCAGTGGGCTCCCAAGACGCATCGATGCGAAGGCTTTGGGTCGTGTTCATGTCCATGGAACCGGGAGCCGCATTTTGGCGCAAGGAATAGCCCACATTGAAGGTCCAAGGAGCATGCCAGTCCATGAAGTCCATGTAGCCGTAGTAATCCGGATAGAGGTCTTGCTCCAGCCCGAATTCATTCATGGGTGCCACAGGGCGACCGGCGGCATTGCCCCCGCGGAAGCGCAAATCGACCGACAACTGGTGCAAGGCGGGGCGCAACGGGCCTTGGCCCGCTTCCCAAGCGAAGTCCTCGGTGCGCTGACCGCTCGAGTCTATCGCATACCAGTCGTAGGCACCTTGGTAGGATACTCGAATCTTGTTTTTCAAAAAGCTCGTACTGGCCCGAACGCCGACCGGGCTCAAAGGATTGCTCGTCAGGATGGGGTTGTAGTTGCTTTCGAGGGTAAAGTCTTCCAACACATTGAATTTCTTCGCGGTTCCCGAATCGCCAGGCGCCAACCACTTGCCGTCCAGGGTGTTGCGCAATCGGAAGTTGAAGCCCCCTTGATTGCCCAAACCAGGCCCACCGTAGATGAAGCCTTGGTAGCGCGAATAGGTTTTGAGCGTGCCCGCGGTGTCGCTTTGGACCGTTTGGTAGGCATTCCACTGCGAGCCCGTGAAGTCAGGCACAAAGCGCCAACTCGCCGAGGGGTAGATCATATGCCGCATGGCCTTGACGGGACCACGCTTGAAATTGAACAAGCCGTAAATCGTGGTGCTCGCACCGGCGCTTACGCCGTACTCGCGAGCCGCAAAGAAGCCCGTAAGCGTATCCTTGACGACCGAAGAGGTGGTCGAGTCCCAGCGGTAGTCCAGGGCGTAGGGATACCAGCGCTCTTGGTAGGTGGCATTGGGCGTCACAGTGAGGTAACGCAGCACCTTGAGGTTGGTGTTCATCGCAGCGCTGTGGTTCACCCCACTCCGAATTCGATCCGGCGAAAACAAGAGCCCAGGCGTAGCCATTTCGGTGAGCAGGCCGTTGGTTTCGTTGCGCGCCTGCATGCTGTAGGTCAGGCCAATTTTCTCGTACCACCGGGTGCCGCCGATGGGATTTCGGCGTGCAAAAGGCTGGATGCGAGTCATGCCCAAATTCACCTCCGGCAAACTGAGCGTCAAAGTGCCATTTTGGTTGTTTTGACGGTGGCGCGCGGCTGCCGTGAGCGAAAAGGGACTTCCCGGCCAGCGCTTGGTGTAGCTGATGGACGAGGACATGTCGTTCTTTTGGAAGTCTTGCGCGTTGGTCGTGGTGTTTTTGAAGAAGGAACCCGTGGCTAATTCGACCCGAGCGCTGAAAGACTGGCTGGGGTGGGCCTTGGGGTCCTGGCTGTGGCTCCAAGTGATGCGGTAGTCTTTGGCGTCCATGAACTGGCCGCTAGGGGCGCGGGGATCGCCAAATTTGGTTCGGTTAATCTGCAGCCCCACATTGCCCGAATACCGGTACCGAAACCGGTAGTTGCTCGTCGCTTGTACCCCATAGGAGCCCTGCGTATACACATCGCCCGTCAACCGCAAATCGTAATGGTCGTTGAAGGCCCAGTAATAGCCCCCGCCTACCAAGCCCAGACCCCAGTCCCGCTTGTCGGCAAAGGTGGGCAGGATGAAGCCGCTCGCCTGCTTGTCCATCATCGGAAAGAAGGCAAATGGCAGCCCCAAAGGCGTGGGCAGATCTAAGATTTCCAGAAAGGCCGGCCCCGTCACAATACGTCGCCCCACGTCCAAACGCGCTTTTTGGGTGACAATGGCGAAGTGCGGATGTTCGTGGTTGCAGGTCGTAAAGGACATGGCTCCCAAGAAGTAGGAGCTGTCTTCCATCATTTTGATTTTTTCGCCGTGGAGGTAGCCGCCACTTTCGGTGGTATTGCCTTGGTAAACCCAGCCTTTTTGCGTGACGTAGTTGTATTTGAGGGTATCGGCTCCGAATTTTCGGTCGCCCTGCGTAAAGATGGGACGGCCCATTACTTTTCCGGTGGCGTCAGGTGCTCCGTAGGCAGTCAGGAGGTGGTTCGCGTAGTCGATTTTAATTACCTCGGCGCGAAGCTCCATGCCCTCCATGGTGACCACCGCATCGTCGCGAAGGAGCACGGCATTTTCACCCACCAAATACAATCCATCTTGATTGGAATGAAATTGGATAGGGGCTGTACGTGGATCTTCTTGCCCAAAGGCCGAAAAAGAACCCAACGCCAACAGGCAAGTTGCCGCTAAACCGCGTAATTTTGTGTGCATCCCCATGAATACGAAGTCCAAAAGTACAGCATTGAAACGCCTAACGTGGGTACTTATTGCAGCTTTGGCGGTGCCCTATCTTGGTTTCACCCCAGTTGCGAAGTCCTCGGATCGCGTGCAGAAGGTTATTATCGACGCCGGTCACGGCGGAAAAGACCCCGGAAACCTGGGAACACGCCGCTACCGAAGCACGGAAAAAGACGTGGCTCTAGCGGTGGCGCAACAAACTGCGGCCAAGATTAAGGAGCTCTATCCCGACGTGCAGGTGGTGTTGACGCGGAATTCGGACCGTTTTCTTGAACTGTACGAGCGCACCGCCATTGCCAACCGTGAGCAAGGCGACCTCTTCATCAGTATCCACTGCGATGCGGCTGAAAACAAATCTGCCTACGGTTCCACCACGTACGTGATGGGAAAAAACCACGACGATGAAAACCAGGTAGCGCTACGTGAGAACTCGGTCATTTTGATGGAGGACAACTACCAGGACAAGTACGAAGGATTTGACCCGCGAAAGCCGGAGAGTTACATCGCTCTAACGCTCTACCAGTACGCCTTTCAGACGCAGAGCATTGAATTTGCTCAGACCATACAGAATGCCTTCCGCAACGACGTGGGTCGCAAGGATCGAGGCGTTCGCCAGCAACCTTTGTACGTAACGAGTCGCTGTTCCATGCCCTCTGTGTTGATCGAACTGGGTTTCACCACCAACTCCGCTGAAGAGGACTACCTCAACAGCAGCGAAGGACAGGATGCGATGTCCACAGCCATTGCGCGTTCGTTTGGGGCCTATAAGGCGCGTCGTGAACGCGGTCTATCGCCAGCACAGCCGAATACCACAGGCAGCACCGAGGGCCAAGGCCAAGAGGTAGCCGCCCCTGCCCCACCTCCAGCACCTACCGTGGTATTCGCCATTCAGCTTTCCGTTTCCGGCTTGAAAAAGTCAACCGCCGAGGCTCCATTCAACGCGGTCGAGGATGTTTGGATCAAGCCCGACGGACGCTTGTATCGCTACCTACAGGGACATTACCTCACCTTGGACGATGCCAAAGCAGCCCTTGCAGGTGTACAGAAAAAAGGCTTCGCCGATGCCTTCATTGTAGCTTACAAAGGCGACGACCGCATTTCACCTGCAGAAGCTGAACGCCTCCGCCAATAATCGTATCTTGTAGCCCTATGTTTTCACGAGAATTTAAAGCCGGTGTAGTGGTCATTTTGGCCGCTGCCGTTCTGTACTGGGGGATCAGCTTTTTAAAGGGATCCGACCTCTTTGAGCATGGCACCGAAGTGTATGCCGTGTATGACAACACGGAAGGCATCACCAAGAGTCAAAACGTAACGCTCAACGGATTTTCGGTAGGGAAAGTCAGCGACGTATACTTCCACCCCAACAACAGTGGGAAGATTGTCGTGAAAATGAACATCACGACAGACTACCCTATCACCGCTAACAGCATTGCGGAGATCCGTTCGGCTGACTTGTTAGGCGCCAAGGAAATCGCACTCGTTTTGGAAAAAGGCAGTGTTTTAATTGAGTCGGGCGACACCCTTCGTTCCTCGATTGAAGCCTCTTTGTCCGAATCCATCAACAAAGAAGTCCTTCCCGTTAAAGTGAAGGCTGAAAAACTACTTGCCAGCTTGGATTCCACCGTCAATATCTTGACGGGCTTCTTGGGCGGTGAGATGCAGGA
>JALQUY010000106.1:1682-4998 GCA_023260615.1 Schleiferiaceae bacterium | reverse complement strand
ATTACCACCGTTCAGAAGCGCGGGTACATTCAAAAAGGCACCAACGAAGGCGTCGAACGCCAGTTTTCGGTGGGCACGTTTAAGAACGGCGCATGGACCTGGGAGGAGCGTTCGGAAAAAACCGGTTCGGATAAAGGCCGCATGGTCCCCACCGACATGGGCAACATCGTGACGGATTTCTTGAACGCGCACTTCACCTCCGTCATGGATTACCAATTCACGGCGAAGATGGAAAGCGACTTTGACTTGGTGGCAGATGGCAAAGTGCCCTGGACCGAGGTTTTGTCTGACTTCTACCGCGACTTTAACAAGCTGATCGTGGATTCGGCCGATGCCGATCGTGCCAGCGGCCAGCGCCTGTTGGGCGAGGATCCCGCTTCTGGCAAACCCGTCTATGCCCGAATCGCCCGCTACGGCGCCGTCGTCCAAATGGGCGAAACCACCGAGGAAGAAAAGCCGCGCTTTGCTGGAATTCCGGAGGGACTTTCGGTCGAAACGATCACGCTCCAAGAAGCTTTGGCCCTCTTCGCCCTGCCGCGCACCTTGGGCACCTACGAAGGCCAAGCTCTGAAAGCGAGTATTGGTCGATTTGGCCCCTACGTGCAGGTCGGAAAAACCTTTGTCAGCCTGCCCGCAGACATGAGCCCCTACACGGTGACGGAAGCGCAAGCCATCGAACTCATCCAAGCCAAAGCGCAAGCAGCGGCAGCGGCTACACTTGCCACTTTTGAAGGCCCAGAGGGGGACATTGTCATTACCGATGGCCGGTATGGACCCTACATCAAGTACAGTGGAGCCAATTACCGCATTGCGAAAGGAACCGAAATCTCCAGCCTCGACGCTGCAGCTTGCTTGGCCCTTATTGAAGAGCAGCGCAAGAACCCGCCCAAAGGCAAGCGGGGCGGTCGTACAGCCAGCAAAGGCAAAAAGAGCTAAGCCATGTGGGAAGACGCGCTTCAGCCTATACCCGCAGAGTGGTTTGACGATGTTCAGCCCGGCACCCTGGGTCAGGTGCTCGTCGCACACACTGAAGAACAGGGATTTCCCGACTTGCGGGACGTTCGGGTCGCCATTTTAGGCGTTCCGGAGGACCGCGGAAGCAAGGCCCACAAGGGAAGTCGTGATGCCTCACGCGCCATCCGCAAAGAATTCTATTCGCTCTATCCGGGCTCTTGGGATTTTAAGGTGGCTGACTTGGGTGACATCGTTCCGGGCCGCGACACTGTGGATTCCATGGCCGCTTTGGAAGCGCTTTGCGTCGAAATTTTGCAGTGCAACTGCATCCCCTTCATTTTGGGCGGAAGCTCCGATTTGAGTTTGGCCCTCTACCGCGCATACTGTCGACTCGAACGCACCGTCAACGCCGCTGTTCTACACAGCCGCATCAGCCTAGGCCAGGACAGTGACCCACTGAGTGCCGACAATGTCTTGAGCCATCTGCTCACCGCCAAGCCCTACTACCTCTACCATTTGAGCCACATTGGGCATCAGGCCTACTACGTGGCTCCTGAAGTGTTGGACCTGTTCGAGCGCATGCATTTTGACGCCCACCGTTTGGGAGAAGTTCGTGGCCAAATTCAAGAGATTGAGCCTCTGGTTCGCGATGCCGATATCCTGCTGGTCAACAACCATGTGGTCCGAATGGCCGACGCTCCCGGTCAATCCCTCCCTTCGCCCAATGGTATTACCGCAGAAGAACTTTGCGCCGCGCTTCGCTACGGCGGCATGAGCGACAAGCTTTCTTCCGTCGGTGTCTTCGATTACAATCCTCAATTGGATCCCACTGGTCAAAATGCTCAGCTCATTGCTCAAGGTCTGTGGTATTTTCTTGAAGGGGTACAATGGCGAAAAGGAGATTACCCTTTGCGCACCAAAGCGGATTACACACGCTTTACGGTTTTGCTGGAAGAACAGTCCCAAGAACTGATTTTCTACAAATCGCCTTTCAGCGGCCGCTGGTGGATGGAGGTTCCCGCCCATCCGGGCAAGGAAGCTCGTCAACATTTAATGCCTTGTTCCCTAAAGGATTACGAAGCAGCGCAGCAAGGAGAGATTCCCGATCGTTGGTGGAAAGCCGTGCACAAGGCCCTCTAAGTGGGCGCTAAATGCTTCATAGTTTTTTTCCAAAACGGCCGAAGGGTAGCGGATTATTTCTATTTTTAGGCCTTAAACTGCCCTGCATGACTCTACGCAAACACATACTTGCAGCCGTATTTGTTGGTCTATCCAGCGTGGCTTTTGCACAGCAAGACGTGCAATTCACGCAGTACTACCACAATTTGGCTGGCTTTAACCCTGGGGTAGCCGGCAGTAACGACGCCATTTGCCTCAATGTGGGCCACCGTTCTCAGTGGGTTGGATTTGACAACGCCCCAACAACGCAAGCGATTAATGCAGACATCCCCTTGAGCGTTCTTCACGGGGGTTTATTGGTAAGCATCCTCAACGATCAAATTGGCTTTTTTCAAGACATCTCTGCGGCCTTGGGCTACGCCTATCAAATGGACCTAGGTCCAGGCACTTTGGGCATTGGCCTCGCCGTAGACTTCCGCAACAAGAACGTCAAGCAAGCACAGTGGATTTACCCCGACGGAACCGCAGGCTCCAACGATCCTAGCATCCTTCGTCCCAACACTTCTGCGATGACACCCGAATTGAACTTCGGTGTGTACTACAACGCCCCCACGTTTTTCGCAGGTCTATCGACCAGCAGATTGCTTCAGAGCGAAGCGAATTTTGGGGGTACAGCACGCTACAAAAGCAAAATGCACTACTACCTCACGGGAGGCTACCACATCCCCTTGGAGGAGTATCAATTGGTTTTGACGCCTACCGCGCTGATAAAATCTGATTTAAATTCTAATATTTCTTTGGACCTCAATGTCAATGCATTGTTCCAAGACAAGATCTATGGCGGATTGGGCTATCGCAACCAAGATGCTATTAGCTTAATGGCTGGATATCAGATACTTCCATCATTAAGACTGGCGTATTCCTACGACATTACCACCTCTGCATTAAGTGGGTATAGTGGGGGAAGTCATGAGATTTTCCTCAACTATTGCTTCAACATTGAGATCCCTGAACCGATCCCAGGAAGCTACAGAAACGTAAGATTTTTGTAATATCGCACCCTTATATGCGTTAAGCAAGTACCTATGAAGCATTCAACGCTCTTCATCCGGTTGGCCTCCGTGGCCGCAGTCGCCCTACTGGCGGCTTGTTCTGGTTCTGACCACGGCGAACTCGTCGGCGTCCAAAACCGCCCGGAATTTTACCCTTCAGATCCCTACGGAATGGTTTACGTTCCGCAAGG
>JALQUY010000106.1:0-1582 GCA_023260615.1 Schleiferiaceae bacterium | reverse complement strand
GGCGAACTCGTCGGCGTCCAAAACCGCCCGGAATTTTACCCTTCAGATCCCTACGGAATGGTTTACGTTCCGCAAGGTTCTTTTAATATGGGTAACTCGGACATTGACGTCCCCTCTACATTGACCGCTCCGACCAAAACGGTGAGTGTCTCAGCCTTCTACATGGACGAGACCGAAATCACCAACAACGAGTACCGTCAATTCGTACAGTGGGTGCGTGACTCTATTTTGCGCTACCGCCTGGCTGAAGGCCTCGTAGAAGACTACGAATACATCAGCTATGCGGACATGAACAACCCCACCTACTTTGAAGAGTATGTCGGTTTGGAGTACCCCGATTCGATGCAAACGCATTTGGATTGGAGCCGCAAATTGGTTTGGGACACGCGTCGCTACCCCTCCATTGAATACACGGAAGTCATCGAATCTATGTATTTGGCTCCAGAAGAGCGTTACTTGGGTGGCCGCATGTTGGATGCGCGTCAGCTCAACTACCTCTACTTCTGGATCGACAAGCAGAAGGCTGCCAAGAAGTCCAACCGCGTTCAGTACGATTTCAACGACGCCGATGGCGACGGTCGTACCTTCTCCTACAAGGATTACATCAAGGATGGCAAAGCGATCTCTGACCGCTCTAGCTTCTTCGAAAGTGAGATCGTGAATATCTACCCTGACACGTTGGTGTGGCTGGCGGACTTCACCTACTCGTTCAACGAGCAAATGCACGACAATTACTTCTGGCACCCCGCTTACGACAACTACCCCGTAGTCGGTATCAACTGGAAGCAGGCTATGGCCTTCTGTAACTGGCGCACCCGCTACCGCAACGAATACTTGAAGGACAACAAAGACTTCCAAGAGAACGAATTCCGTCTTCCTACGGAATCTGAATGGGAGTACGCCGCCCGCGGTGGATTTGAGTTGACGACCTACCCATGGGGCGGTCCTTACACCACGAATAGCCAGGGATGCTTCTTGGCAAACTTCAAGCCCTCACGTGGTAACCTCACCGCAGATGGTGGTTTCCACCCTGTGAAAGTGACTTCTTACGAGCCCAACGGATACGGTCTTTACTGTATGGCTGGAAACGTAGCGGAGTGGACGAGCACCGCTTGGGATGAAGCCAGCTACTACTATGTCGCAGACTTCAACCCTGATTTCAAGTACAACGCTACCGACAGTGACCCTGAAACGCTCAAGCGCAAGGTCATCCGCGGCGGTTCTTGGAAAGACATTGCATCCTACATGCAAGTGGGTGCACGCGATTACGAGTACCAAGACACCAACAAGTCGTACATCGGTTTCCGTACCGTTCAAAGCTTCTTGGGTCGTGACGCTCGCGATTTCTAACCAACCCTTACAAAAAAAACTCTCTTAACACCTCTTCTATCATGGCTTTAATCGACGTAAACGGCAAGCGCTTCAAGAACTTTATGACCAAGCTTTACGGTTTGGGTGCAGCAGTCGTTATCATGGGTGCACTGTTCAAGATCTTGCACCTTCCCTTCGCTGATTTGATGTTGATCGTTGGTTTGACCACCGAGGCTGTCATTTTCGCCATCTCTGCTTTTGAAGCTCCCGC
>JALQUY010000105.1 GCA_023260615.1 Schleiferiaceae bacterium | reverse complement strand
GCGGTCCATGAAGAAGGTTTCATCGCCACCGAACACATACAGGGGCCGAAAGCGCTTCTGCTTCCATTCGCGCTGTAAAGTATCTAGGGTGACGGCCATGCTTCAAAAGTACGGAAAGATGGCCCCTCTGAGGGTCAGCGGTGGTGGTAGGGCTCGTTGTTCAAGATGGTCCAGGCCCGGTAGAGTTGTTCGGCAAAAAGTAGCCGAATTAAATCGTGCGGAAAGGTCATCGCCCCCAGCGCCAACTCCCCCTGCGCCTGCGCTCGAAAGGCATCGGAAAAACCATAGGCATCCCCTACGGCGAATACCAAGCGTTTGGGCCCTTGGTTCATCCACTTCTGGAACTGTTTGGCAAAGCCATTGCTCGTGTAGGTTTTGCCCCGTTCGTCCAGGAGCACGAGCAGATCCCCAGGCTTCAAGGCCTCTAGTTGCTTGTCCCGGTGGTTAACCGCTTGAATGGAAAACTTACCATAGCGCTGTATCCGCGGCATAAAATGCGCCAGCCCTTCTTTGACATAGGCTTCTTGGGTATCCCCGACGACGAGCAGAACGATTTCCATGGCTTAAACTTACCTTGCAAAGGTGAAACCAATTTGGGAATTTATCTCTGAAGCGGACTGGCTGCGCCATGTAGACGCGGCCTTACAGGAGGATCTTGGACAGGGGGAGGAATATGGCGATCATTCTTCACTCGCCTGCTTTTCTCCGGATGCCCAAGGCCTTGGCACCTTGCGCGCTAAGGCATCCGGTGTCGTGGCGGGACTTTCTTTAATTCCAAGCCTCTGGCGCCATATAGACCCACGCGTACAATGGGTTCCAAGCGTGGAAGACGGGGCTCGCGTCGATGCAGGAACCGTACTCGGCACAGCCCGAGGGTCCGTGCTCACCCTGCTGAAGGCAGAGCGAACCCTCCTGAACTACATCCAACGACTGAGTGGGATTGCCACTCAAACACAGGCCTATGTTTCTTTGGTGGAAGGCACCGGGGTGGTCCTTTTGGATACACGAAAAACGACCCCAGGTTGGCGCGCACTTGAAAAATGGGCCGTTCAAGTGGGCGGTGGCTCGAACCACCGAATGGGACTTTACGACTATGTGATGCTCAAAGACAACCACATTGACGCCGTAGGCTCCTTGACCGAAGCCGTAAAGCGAACAGAGCTTTACCTCCAGACAAAAAGACTGAAGCGAGGTATTGAAGTGGAAGTTAGGACCTTGACGGAGGTAGACGAGGCCCTCCAAGTGCCCGCTATTACGCGAATCATGCTGGATAATTTCTCCCCCGAAGCGTGCCGTCAAGCCGTTGAAACCGTCGCGGGGCGCCTTGAGACGGAGGCCTCTGGCGGGATTACGGCTGAATCCCTTCGAGCCTATGCCGAGAGTGGCGTTACCTTTATCTCCATAGGCGCACTCACCCATTCGGTGAAAAGCATGGATATTCACTTCAAAGTTCAACCCTTGTGAAGGTTCCCACTCTTTGGTCCCGCGTACAGATGCGAGCCGCACAGCAAGCCAAACGCATCAAGCTCCCGCTTTTTGAAGGCCTGAGCCTCTACGACGTGGCCACGTTTTTTTGGCGTGGTATGATCGAAGGTGCCGTACCGAGCCGGGCGTCCGCCATCAGTTTTTCCTTCTTTTTGGCGCTCTTCCCGGGCGTTATCTTCCTCTTCACCCTCATTCCTTTCATACCCTTGGAGGGCTTTCAGGACCAGCTTTTTGAACTGCTCAAAGAATTTCTCCCCCCGAATTCCTTTGACGCCGCCTACACCACCATCAACGACATTTTGACGATCAAGCGCGGGGACCTCTTGAGTGTCACCATTGTGGCCACCCTCATTTTCTCCACCAACGGCACGCTTTCGTTGATCGGCAACTTTGGATTGACCATTCACAAGTTGAATGTTCGGGGCTTTTGGTCGCAGTACATCGCGGCACTCGCCTTGACGGTAGCGCTTTCGGTCCTCTTGCTGCTCGGCATTTCGTTGATTTTGGTGTCCCAATCCTTCCTCTCCCACTACATACAGGACGAAATTCTTGGCGTTCCCTTGGCGACCTTGCTGATTTGGGCCCGAAATTTTATCGTCCTCACCATCATCCTCTTGGCTATTTCCATGCTCTTTTACTTTGGGCCTATGCGCTCTGCGCCGTGGCGCTTCGTAAGTCCAGGAGCCATCCTAGCCACGCTTTTGGTGGCAGCCTCCTCTACCCTCTTTGGCGTCTATGTGACCTACTTTTCCACCTACAACCAGTTCTATGGATCGATTGGCACCCTCCTGATCATCCAACTCTGGATCTACGTGAACGCCATGGGGCTTTTAATTGGATTTGAACTCAATGCCAGTATGGCGGAAGCAAAAAACCGCGTATCTTCCACCCACCTGAACGAAAATTAGACAAGCAAAACACTATGAAAAAGATCATTCTCGCGATTGCGCTCCTGTTGGGAGGCAACTTGATGGCCCAGAGCGCTGACGGTATCCTCGGCGTTTGGTGGAACGAAGAAAAGGACGGCAAAGTAGAAGTCTACAAAGTCGGCAACGAGTACCGCGGCCGCGTGGTGTACGTGAAAAACAACACCAACCCCGACGGCACGTCTCCCAAAAAAGACAATGAAAACCCTGATCCCAAGTTGCGCAGCCGCGTGATCCAAGGCACGACCATCCTTACGGGATTGAAGTACGACGCGGATGACAAGGAATGGGCAGGCGGTACGATTTACGATACCAAGTCCGGCAATACCTACGATTGCTACGCCTACCTCCAAAAAGACGGAACGCTCTACTTTAAAGGCTACCTCTTGGGCATGCGCTTCATTGGTCGCTCAACGACCTGGACGCGCGCCAACTAATTTTTGGTAGCTCTCAACCAACTGCGCCCCTACGGAAGTAGGGGCGTATTTTTTTGCCTCTACGTCAAGGCGCGCTATCTGCATGCCGCGCTCCCAGAGTTCCAGGATGCCCGCAGCGATCCCCTTGGCGCTGAGTTCCACGCGCACTCCACGATCTTCCCCCACCCAGTGCTCAAAGGCAGGAATATCACTCACCACCACAGGCAGTCCACTGTGCAGGGCCTCCAGCACTACAATGCCAAAGGTCTCCGTCTTGCTTGGTTGGATAAAAAGATCGGCTGACGCATATTCTCGATGCAAGTCCTCCGCTCCCATGGCACCTAACCACGTCACGCTGTCGGCAATGCCCAATCCCTGGGCCAAGTCTTGCAAGCGCTTCAAACGCCCTCCGTCGCCCACGTGGCGGTAGGTCCACGCTACCTCCGGGTGCTGGCGCTTTAGATCCGCAAGCGCCTCCAACACCAGGTCGACGCGTTTGATGCGTGCATTGGCGGGAATGAGGGAGGCAACTCCCAACAGGGTGATCTTTGCCGCTTTTGGGGAAAGGGTCCGCGCTACGTGCGGAAACCGCTCCAGGTTTACCGCGTTGGGAATCACGTGAAACTTGCTGGCCCCAATGGCGGGCAAGGCGGTTTGCAGTTCGGCCTTTAAGTGCTCACTCACGGGATGAATGGCACTGGCAAATAGGTAGGCGGTCCGAACGCGCTTGCCAAATAGCTTGTGCTTCGTCCAGCGGCCTGCTTTGGACCAATGTTCCGTGATGGCGTAGGGAATGTTCCACCTGCGGCCCAGTTGTTCCGCCAGCAATCCAGCTGGGAAAACCACTTGAGCGTGCAACGCCGAAGGGGTCGGGAGGCCCGTTTTCTTCGCCCACTTCTTCGCGATGAGATTGGCTGCCCAAATGGGAGTGTGGTAAAGCGTCTTCCACATTCGGGACCGAACCTTTAGAATATGCTCGCCCGCATCGCCCCGCTCCCAACTCACCTCTAAGACTTTGGGCCCCAAGGCCATGTCCACAAAGAGCAGCTCGCAATGTGCGCCGGCCGCTTTGGCCGCCAGCCATTGGGCACGAATAAAGTTCCCTCGGATGGGATTTTCGTCGTCAGGGTACCAGTAGGTAAGCCAAAGAATCATGCGCGGAGTCGGCTAAAAAGTTTCACCAAGAAGGTACGCAAGTCTGGTGCCAAACCCAAGTAGCGCAAGCCCACCCAGGTCCATGCGGTGTGCAAGAGGATTTCCAGGCTGGGATAGAGCAGTTTATCCCGCAGTGGAAGGGTTGAAATTTCCGTCCGCGCCGTGGACATGCCCAAGAAATCGATGGTGGATCCTTCTATCCCGCCCCAAAAAGCGGAGTGCATGAGCAATGCGGCCAGCAGCCACAGAAGCGACTTTGCGAAGCCTACCCCGAGCCACACATGGCCCGTCAAACGGTGCAACGCCCAAAGCTTCACCGCATTGTAGAGCACCATGGCCAGGAAGATGACTTGGGCCGCACCCGTTACGCCATGCTCCGGGATATAAGCGTACCCAAGGACCAGCGCAAAAACGATCAAAGCGGCATTGGCATAGAGCTCCCAGCGGAAGGATTTGGAGGCTACAAGCACCAAACCACTTGGGCCGGTGGACACGTTAACGACTTGAGCCGCTGCGATCCAAAGCACTGCATCCAAGCCCCCTTGGTAGTTCGCCGGCAGCAGCGTGAAGGCCCAAGGACTCACGGACAGGGCGACCAAGAAGATCCAGCCCGAGGCTAACCATTGGCTCTGGAGGGAGCGTTCGCCGAGCTGACGGACTTCGTCCCAGGATTCGGCCGCTACCAGTTTGGCGATGATGGGACGCAAGGAGGCGTTCATCGCTTTCATGGGCATGGACACCACAATCCCAAAGTTGAAGGCAATGCTGTAATGCGCCACAGCGGTTAGGCCGAGCCAAGCGCCCACCATGAGGATGTCGAGTTGCCCAAAGGCCATTTGGGCCGCCACCGTGAGCAACATGATGCCCGAATAGTTCAACATAGCCTTGCGAGGCCAGGTAGCCTGCTCGGGCGTTTGTTCCGGTGCGGGCAGCTGTTGGCTGCGGTACCAAATCCACAGCGCCTGCAGCACATAGCCGAGCAACAGGGCCAGTAGGAACGGCGTTTGTTCACGGAGGAAGCCGCTGATGCGGACCAGAAGGAGCAG
>JALQUY010000104.1 GCA_023260615.1 Schleiferiaceae bacterium | reverse complement strand
CATTGCGGGCGATGCTTTTACGTCTACCCACCCTCACAGCGGTGATGTGGTTGTCGCTTTACCGTTGCGCAACCGCTACGTGAATCGCATTGCTTTGACAGGCGGGGTTGTTCGACCTGGATATTACGGTTGGGAGAGTGGCCTGACCTTTCAAGGCGCTTTGGCTAAGGCCCAGGGATTGGACCGTCAGGCATTGGGTAGCAAAGGCGTACTCCTGCGTCGCCCCGATCAAGAGGCGGCAAGCTACGTGGAATTTGACCCTTCAGCCGACGATTTTGACTTGTACCCCAACGACTCCGTCTATGTGGGCATGTTTGCGGACTTGCAGGTCTACGATTCCGTCAGTGTGAAGGGCAATGTGCTCCGCCCGGGCAACTTTGTTTACCACCCTGGCATCACGGCCGAACAACTGCTCTTGATGGCGGGTGGCGTGGATGCCACGGGAGATTTGAGCAGCATCGAAATTGCTAACCCCATCCTGGATAGCCAAGGAAATTTGACGGGTCGGTCAGAAATTATCCGCCACAGTCCCAACTTCAACGGCGCGGGCTGTGCCTTGCGCAAAGGAGCTACCGTGACGGTGCGCCAACGTCCTAATTTGGAATCCTCCAATGTGGTGTACTTCACGGGCGCCGTGCAGAATCCAGGAGCCTATTCTTTGAGCCGAAGAGGGGAGAAGCTGGACGGGGTGTACGCCCGCGTAGGAGGGTTGGCGGAGGATGCGTTGCCCAAATTTGGCTTGATTGTCCGCGAAAACCGCAGCCAGTTGCAGCGGGATTTGGGGCTTTATAAGCGTTCGGAAACCGTCGTAGAGGCGGACAGCATGCGCTACCTCCAAGAGGAGTTTGAGCCCATTCAGCGCGTCGCTAAGGACACCATTGCCGTCAACTTCAGCAACAGCCAACAGCTCAAGCGCATCGGCCTGGAAGATGGCGATACCATCTACATCCCGCGTGAGATGAACTTTGTCATGGTGCGTGGTTCCGTGAAGAATCCAGGCGGTCACGCCTTTATTCCCGGCCGAAGAGCCAAATTCTACTTGCAGCAATCGGGCGGCTTCCGCAAAGGCGCCAATGCCAACGACGTTCTCGTAGAATACGCCAACGGGCAGAGCGCGGAAATCCGCTATGCCCTTGGGTTTATACCGGTCTATCCACGGGTATACTCCAACACCACCATTACCGTATTGCCTCGCCCCGAGAAAAAAGGCGGGCTGAATGCCGGTGAATTGGCGGCGTATACCTCTAGTTTGGCGTCTATTTCCAGCATCACCCTTGGTCTCATTTATCTCCTACGTCCCTAATGGCAAATCTGATGCAGTGGCTGAATGGGGACTTGGGTCCCAAAGAGGCGAAAGATGTTTTTATTAAACTAGGTAGAAAAATCTGGAGAAGAAGTGTCTTCATACTTATTACAACTCTCATTGGGGCTGGCATAGGTTGGAATGGCGTTTGGGTATTTCCTTCCAAGTACAATGCTCAACTCATGTTGGCCGTGGAGGAGGGAGAGACCAGCGGTTGGCAGAACTTGCTCGCTCAGTTTGGTCTTGACGTGGGTGGCTTAAACCCGGGCGGAATTTTTGAGGGTGAGAGCTTGGTTCAGCTTTTCCAAACTCGCTACATGGTAGAAAGGACCTTGTTGCAGAAAGCTGAACTTCATGGTGACAGTGTTTTATTGATTAATTATTTATATCCCTATACCAAATGGGCCAATGACCCTGAGTATGCGCATGTCACTTTCTCTGAAAATCGTGAGGACTTCACACCACTTCAAGATTCGTTGTTATTAGAAATTTACCAGTTCGTCAACAAGGAAATTCTAGACGTGTACAAACCGGACAAGAAGCTGAGCTTGATTTATGTGAATTCGGTGCACGAAAACAAGTACTTCGCCCAAGCGTTCACGGAGGCCGTAGTGAAGAATACCACTGAATACTTCCTGGAATCCATCACGTCGAAGGCCCGCGTGAACCTAGAGGTTTTGCAAGCCCAAAAGGACTCTGCGGAGTTGGCCTTGAAACATGCCATTATCCGCAATGCGAGTGCGCAGGACCAGAGCATCAACAGCATTTTCCAACGCAGCCAAGTCGACAAGTACGCAAGCTATGTGGATTTGGAAATCGCCAATGCGCTCTTTATCGAAATCACCAAGAACCTCACCCTCGCGGAAATAGGTCTTCGCAAGCAGACGCCGCTGATTCAGGTGGTGGAACGCCCCATCTTCCCGCTCAAGCGCACCGGCATGCTCTGGTGGGAGTGGATGCTGGTGGGCGCCGCTATGGGTGCCGCCTTTGGGGTCTACCGCGCCTTGGTGCAATCTGAAAAAGCCTAACATGGAGCTCGTGGGCGTCAGCCACGGACTCACGTTGCAGGAGCTCACCCGCTGGGAGGCCTTCGCGCGTTCTGTCAGGGCCCAGCACTGGAAGGTCTACGATACGGGCAGTCCGGCATTGGATGCCAAAACGGAAAAAGTCACCGAGGTGAGTAACAGCCACTACGAATTTGGCGGCTACTTACAAGGTGTCCAACGCGTACAAACGGATGGCCCCTATCTCATCGTGAATAGCACGGTGTTTTTAACGCGGGCGCTAGAAATCTGGAAGCGCGTTTTAAATGCTTCAAACGCTTACGCCTTCCCCATCTACGGCGACGCCACCCCCAGTCCCGACCCGCGTATCCCAGAAATCCCGCATCCCTATTATTCCAGCTGGATCTTCCTTATCCGCGACCGACAAGCGCTTGAAACGTTTACCACCGCCTTAGAACGCACCCTAAGCCAAGTTGCCCCGGAGCCCAGCGTCGCTTATGCTGGCTATCTGGAAAGCTGGTTGAATCCACGCAACCGCTTCTACGGCTGGCACGGCCCCAAAACCCCACACGCCCTCCAGCGCAAGAAGAAGACGATACGCTGGGAGCACCGCCTCAGCGCGGAATTAGCTACTTTGGGCATAGCTTCTTTTGCAGAACTCAGCCGTTGGCACCCCGTTGCCCAACTTGCCGATAAAATCAAACGCCATTGGGCCTCCTTCGCAAAATCCTAGCCTTCCTCATCTTTGTCCCTAACATCACGCTGGGGACAAACACCCCCGGCTTGGGAAGGCCGGAGATTTTCCCGTGGGCGGCTTTTTACGCGATTCGCAAGGATATTCGCCTGACCATCCGCTACATCCTCTTCCTAGGCTATATCACACTTTCCGCGGCGCTTTTCTTCCTCCAGGGCAATCCGTGGACCATCCCGTTGCGCTCCCTCATGGCGCTGGTGAACGCCTCCGTCATCTTCTTCACCATCATCCACATCCAGGACGAAGAGTTCAAATTCATTAACCGCGCCTTCCTATACGTCTTTGCGGCCAACGTCTTCGTGAGCTTGCTGCAGACCTTTCACGTCTTCCCTCAGTCCTTAGTCCGAATGATGAACTTCTTCATCGAACGCTGGGAACCCACCTCCTGGGAAAACGGCCGCGGTTCCGGGGGACTCTTTGCCGAACCTTCCTACTACGCCTTTGGCGTCCACCACTACTTTGCCTACGCGCTATTGCTCTTCAAGATCGAACAGCGCTCCCGACTCGGCCTCATTCTCACCGCCGCCATGGCCGTCTACGACATGACGGTCGTGCGCTCCCTCACAGGCCTCATCATCATGACCATCTACGTCGTCTCCCACCAAGACTGGCGCAAAGCCTGGAAGGGAACACTGGCCATCCTCGCGGTAGGACTCACGGCCCTCTATTTCTACGGGCAATCCAACCCCTTGCCGCGAAGCCTCGAATTTGTCTACAACGTCTTCTTCGAACAGCGCTACAAGGACCTCTTCACCTACGTGACGTGGGAGGGAGGCATACGCACGGTTTCGCTCCTGGCGTCCTATCCCTTTGGCATCTTCCATCCCTTTGGCTGGGGCATTGGCTCCTGGCCGCAGGGCAGTATCACGGCTCTTCTAGAGATGGGCCTGTCCGAAATTGAAGTCGCCTTCTTCGAGCAGTATACACCTTACGACGGCTTCCGTCCCACGGCCTATTCTGCCGACCTCTTCCTGGAGGCCGGTGTTGTCGGTTGGCTCCTTTTCGCCCTCGCGATGTACCCCTATGTGGTGAACAAGACCATGTGGCAGAATGCCAATACACGCGCCATTGTGGTCCTTTTTCTCTTCAATATGCTCATTTTGGGCACCATTGGCGACCCCTTGCCCTTCCTTTTTTTAGCTTTAGCGTACCGAACGCTTCACCCGCCCCCACCCAAACCCACGGACGCGACCCCATGAAAAAAGCACTTATCCTACCCCTTCTCATCGCCGGCGGCCTCTACGGCCAGTCCATCCCGGTCGGCATGACCTTCTACGAGAACTACGTCCGCACGGCCCAACTCACGGGCGAGGACGATGCCATTATCAGCTACTGCATTCGTCCCGTCCACCATCCCTACGCCACCAAGGTCAAGCGCCCCTTTGCGCACCAGAATCCATTGGCCGATGTCACCGCGAGCTACTCCAAGTGGGGCCTCCTGCAAGACAGCACCAAAGGACCCTGGATGTACAACGACGGTGAGTTGGCGGGTTTAGGGAGCCAAACCTCCGCCATTCCAAGCTTTCCCTCCGCGGTGAGCTATGCTAAGGGTGCGGTGCAGGCATCCATACTCCCTTTGGAAGTGAAAATGCGCTACAACACCCACCATCCTTACGGTTGGGGAGACGGGCCCATGGTGCCTAATGTGGGCCTGCAAACCTACACCAGCTATGGTGCCTATGTGAAGGTGGGGCCGATTGAAGCGCAGCTTCGACCCGAGAAGGTCCGTGCCCAAAATCTTCCCTTTGAACAGCCGCCTATTCGTCAAACAAACATCGATATGCCCGATCAGTTTGGGCAAGAACCTTATGTCTTCCAGGGCTGGGGGCAGAGCTATATCAAGGCTAATCTCAAGGGCATAGGTGCCGGGATTTCTACCGAGAACCTCTTTTGGGGTCCGGGCTACTACAACAGCTTGGTGCTAAGCAACAATGCGCCAGGATTCTTGCATCTAGGTGTTCACACAAACAAACCTTTGAAAACCGCCCTCGGAAGCGTTGAATTCCAAGCCGTTTCTGGTT
>JALQUY010000103.1 GCA_023260615.1 Schleiferiaceae bacterium | reverse complement strand
GTGATTTCACCCCCCTTCTTGCAACTGCCCCAAACGGTCGATGCCCTTTGGGAGAACGCGCACATCGCGGTGGCCGCACAGAATGGCCATGCGGCGGATGGCGGAGCCTTTACCGGAGAGATTTCCATGGCTATGTTGCGCGACACGGAAGTGGATGCGGTGATTTTGGGCCATTCTGAGCGTCGTCAGTACTTCGGTGAGACCGATGCAGAGGTGGCGGCCAAGGTGAAATCGGCCTTGAAGCACCAGCTAATTCCTATCATTTGTGTGGGGGAAGTGTTGGAGCAACGCAAGGCGGGTACCTATTTGGAGGACACGTGGAAGCAATTGCACACGGCCTTGGAGGGCGTGGGCGCGGAAGATTTGACGGATTGCGTCATTGCCTACGAGCCCGTTTGGGCCATTGGTACCGGGGAGGTGGCTACACCGGCTCAAGCCCAGGAGATGCACGCGTATTTGCGCACTCAGCTCAAAGAGACGTTTGGAACGGGAGAATTGCCCATCCTCTACGGTGGAAGTTGCAAGCCCAGCAATGCGGAAGAGATTTTTGCTCAGCCGGATGTGGACGGCGGTTTGATTGGCGGTGCAAGCTTGGTGGCGGCTGATTTTATTCAGCTGGTCAAGCAATTGCGCGACGCCTAACCTCGGACGCCCAGTGAATTACATAGAAGTCACTTTTTCCTGCGATTCGGCGGTCACGGCCGAATTGCTGATGGCCGATTTGGACGCTTTGCCCGTGGAGTCGGTGACCCAAGAGGGTCTGACCGTGAAGGCCTATGTCGTGCAGGAGGACTACAGCGATTGGACCAGCGAGGATTTTCCCATGGCAAGCCAAGTGGGCCAGCTGACCTGGACCACCGCGGAAATCGCCCATCAGAATTGGAATGCGGAATGGGAATCCAATTTTCCGCCTTTGGTTTTGGGAAATGACGTGTTGGTCAAGGCGCCCTTCCATTCGGAGCCCCATCCGGAGGACTTCAAGCACGTCATTCACATGGTGCCAAAGATGGCCTTTGGAACGGGACACCACCCCACGACCTATTTGATGATGGAAGCCGTTCTGGAGGCTGCGCAATCGGGGCAGCTGGAAGGAAAGCACGTGCTGGACATGGGCTGCGGCACGGGAATTTTGGCCGTCTTGGCCATTCAGGCTGGGGCTGCAACTGCGGTGGGCATTGAAATCGACCCCTATGCGGCGGAAAACGCCCAAGAGATTGCGGAAATCAACGGGGTGGCGGACCGCCTGCGCATTTACGCAGGCGATGCAAGCACCCTGGAAGTTGAGCCCGGGCCCTACCAGTGGGTGCTGGCCAACATCAACCGCAACATCTTGCTCGCGGATTTGAAACACTATGCAGCGGTGAGTGCGCCGGGTGCGCGTTTGGACCTCAGCGGCTTCTACCAGGCGGATGTGGCGACCCTCGTAGAATGTGCAAAACGCTGTGGATATTCCTTGGTCAAGGAGGCCTCTAAAGAGGGCTGGATGCGCCTTACTTTGGTGTATCAAGGCCATGACCATACCCACAGCGCGTAAGCTATTCGCAGTCCCCTTCACAAAGTGGGCTAATTCCTTCTTTTTCACACTCTTCCTTCTAGTTTCTGTCGCTCAAGTACAGGCGCAGGGGGTGCGGGCATTTGGCAACGATGCGGAGACTTTTTCCAAAGATTTCAGCAAGCATTTAAACGAGCTGATGGGGAAGAAGGAGGCAGAAGCCAAGTTGGCCGAATTCCTTCCGTACTTCAACGCACCTGACTGGGACATGGATCCTGTTCAGCGGGAGACCTTCATGGCTATTTCCCGCGAGATGCTGCGCCGTCGCGTGGTCAACGTAGAGCCCTGGCTAGAGCTCATGGGCCTCTTTCAGGCCTGGTCCTGGCCGGCGGGACGCTACGAACAAGGCCAAAGCGACCGCTTCTTCAAAGAACTTCAGCGCGAATTCAAGCGCGCTTCCCGCAGTGAAATGGAGCTCTTTCTGCATACCTACACGGGTTTGACGGAGGGGGCGGAAGGATTTTCGGTTCGTTTGTACGACGACGGAAAGTTGAGCTGGTGGTACCTCGATGGCACGACCGAAGTGAGTCCGGCGAGCTACGGGGACACGGCCACTTTTTTATTCAAGGAAGGTCGGCTTGTCGGCCGCATGAAAAACGATTCGGTCGAGGTGGTCGATGTGGAGGGCCTCTACAATCCCATTACCGGGCGGTTTAAGGCGGTCGGAGGTCGGGTCGAATGGCTGCGGGCTGGCTTTGGCCCTGGAGAGCTCTACGCGGACTTTCCAGCTTGGGAAGCAGACTTGCATTCGCCTGGTATTCAGGTGGATTCGGTAGAGTTATTCACTTCATCCTTCATGAAAGAAGGCATGATAGGGGAAGCAGTTCCCATCCTTTCGCTGGGTCATTTTGAGGACCGATTAACGGCCCGAAACACCGCCGAAAACGCCATCTATCCCCGCTTTGAGGCGTACGACAAGAACATCGAAATCGACGATTTCTTCGAAGGCGTGGACTACAAAGGAGGCTTCTCCATCATTGGGCAGCGCTTTTTCGCCTCGGGTTCCGCGGAAGAAAAAGCACGGTTTACCTTCAGCTACGACAGTACGGAGGTGCTGGAGTTGCGGTCGGAGCGCTTTGTGATACGTTCGGACGAATTGCTAAGTCCTACGTCGGAGGTGGTGATTCGGCTCGGTGAATCGGACAGCATCTACCACCTGAAGAGCGAGGTGAAGTACGACCCCATTGGGCAGCTTTTGCGCATCAACCGCCCGGATGAAGGCTTGGCGATGACCCCGTATGTGGACAGCTACCACAATTTGGTGATGGAACTGGATCAAGTGCAGTGGAAGGTGACGGAACCGAGCATCTACCTCGGTGGTCTGAACATGGGCAGCGGATCGCCCATGATTTTGGAGTCGGACCAGTACTTCCGAAGCGCGCGCTATGCGGCGTTGCAAGGTTTGAGCCTAGAAAATCCTCTGGTCAGAGTGGACCAAGTGGGCGCCTCCTTTGGCAATGAGAACATCAGCCTCTACGACATGGCGGTGGGCTTGGGCATGCCCCTGGAGCCCTGTGGTCGCTTCATGATGGAGCTTGCGGTTCAGGGCTTTGTGCGCTACGACGTGGAGAAAAAAGTCATCGACGTCCTGCCCAAGACCAGTGAGTACATCCTGGACCACGACAACCGGCGCGACTACGATGTCATTCGCTTTGTGTCGGAAGTGGCACAGGGCATGAATGCGCGTCTGAGCCTGCTGAGTTTGGACATGGAAGTGGTAGGCGTTCAGACCATTGCGTTGTCGGACAGTCAGAAAGTGGCCCTCTTTCCCACACAGCAGAAAGTATTGATTCACAAGGGATTGAACTTTGACTTTGACGGTCGAGTAGAGGCGGGGCGCTTCACCTTTTACAGCCGCGAGAACAAGTTTAATTACGACCTCTTCATGTTCAACATGCCGGCCATTGACAGTATGCGCTTCAAGGTGCCCAGCTTTGACTTGGCGGAAGATGGAACACGTCCTTTGGTGCGGGTCCGAAACACCATCCAAGACATTTCGGGCGAGCTTTGGATTGACTATCCGACCAACAAGTCGAGTTATTTAAGGTATCCCGAGTACCCCATCTTTAAATCCGCGGCGCCGGCCAAAATCTACTACGACAAGGCCTACGGCGGGGTGTACAAACGGTCCAATTTCTACGTGAATATTGATCCTTTCACCATTGACTCGCTAGACAATACGTCCACCGAAGGTTTGGTCTTTGGGGGCAGCTTCACGTCCGCGGGCATCTTTCCAGTCAAGCGCCAGGATATCCGAGTTCAACGCGACTATTCCCTCGGATTTACCGAAGAGACGGGGCCAGAAGGCTGGCGAGCGTACCAAGGTTCGGGGACGTCCAAGGGAACCATACAACTGTCCATGGCTGGTTTGCGTTTGAATGGCGATCTGGCCTACCAAAAATCTAGGGGGCATTCCGAGGAGTTTGTGCTCTTCCCGGACTCGGCTCGGGGGCGAGGTTCCTATGATTTAGCTGCCTTGGCCGGGCCGCCTAAGGGAGGTGGCCATCCTTCGGCCACCGGTTTGGATGCGTCCATGCACTGGCTGCCGTATCAGAAGACGTGGTGGTCGCAGAGTCTATCCCAGCCCTTTACTACGTATCCCGAGCGGCCCATGACTGCCAGCGGTCGCCTCACCTACCAGCCCGGTAGCCTAGAAGCAAAAGGACTTTTGGCCTTCAACGATGCGGAATTAGAGGGGGCCGTCATCCGCCTACATGCCCAATGGTTAGAGTCCGGAAAGGCCGATTTCCGCGTGCGAGCTGCGCCTGACTTGGCCTGGGGCTTCCAGATGCAACGCGCCACCGCCATGGTCGACTTTGCCCAGGAAAAAGGACATTTTGAGCTCCTCGGAGGAGATGCCACGCTCAGCTTCCCGCGCAACGAATATGAAGCTGACATGAACCAAGCGGATTGGGACATTCGGAAGAAGCTGATTTCCATTCAGAAGGGTAGCGGGGTGGATGCCCGAATGACCAGCACCAAGGAATCTCAGGAAGGCCTGAATTTCCTGGCCAAGCGTGCCGAATTCTTCCTCTTGCCGAGCATTCTAGAAGCCTACGGCGTGCCCAACATCGACGTGGCCGATTCACGCGTCTTCCCCGACAGTGGTCGCGTGACCATTGAAGAAGCCGCCTACATGCGTCCCTTGAAGAATGCCTCCTTGTTGGCTTCCCGCGTCGGGGCCTACCACCGCATCGAGAAAGCGGAATTCAAGGTGCGCGGCCGGAACGACCTGTTCGGGGCCGGAGAATACCAATACACCGACGAACTCGGTAAAATTTGGCCCATTCCTATGGGGCGCATCGATGTGGACAGTTTGGACCACGTGGTGGCGCAAGGGGAATTGCTCCCTGAAGCGGGTTTCCATTTAAGTCCTCATTTCCAGTACTATGGCATTGTCAACATGGAGTCTGTGGAGCCTATGCTGACCGTTCGTGGCCGAATTCACATCGTCACCTCGTGCCCTGCCTTGGAGACCGATTGGATCATGACGACGACCCAAATCGACCCCTTGGACATCGTCATCGACCTCCCGGATCCCGATACCGCCCGCCCGGCGCACAAAGTATACAGCGGTATCTACTTGATGCAAGATTCGGCCAGTCCCTATACGGCGTTCATCCGCAGAA
>JALQUY010000102.1 GCA_023260615.1 Schleiferiaceae bacterium | reverse complement strand
TTCTTTCTGAATTCGGCCGCAAAGGTACGCTTTGTGCCTTTAAGAATTCATGTTTTTATACAAGAAATAATGGGTCAAAGCCAAGAGGGGGAAGGTGAACATGCGTAAAACCCCATTTGCAACGCCGTCCAGGGAGAAAACAGCCAAGAGCAGCAGCGAAAAAAGGACCCAGGTGCCAAATTGCTGACGTCCACGCGCAAGGCTTTGGCGAATAGAACCAAAGAAACTTTGGTGCTCGAAAACTCGGATGTGCCAAGCTTGCATGTTTAGAGCCATCAGGGCAATACCCAATAGGAGAATAGCTAGCCCAAGGAAGCGCGAACGCATCCAGTCGACATCGTTCAGGAGCATGTCCATGAGGAGTTCGGGATCGTCCCCCGCTTCGCGCTGTATGGACTCCAAGGTGGACGCCGTGTCGGCATCTAAGAATAGCGCAACCACCATACCCAAAATGAAGGTCCCAACTAAGAGCTGCAACAGCAGCATCAGCCCGAGCGTGCCTGCATGCACAAACCCTTTACCGAGAGCCATGAATTGTGGTTTTTCACCCCAGCTGCTTGAAACGCCCGATTCAGCGGCAATGGCCACGCCCATGTACAGGGCAGGAAGCACAAAATAGGATAGAAAAAAGGGAAGGACTGGGATGTATTGTCCAAGCATAGCGGCCACGTACGCCATGAGGCCAAAAAGCCCAAAGTGTCGGGGCGCCTGAACAAAAGTGGCCCAAGCGTTTTTAAATGCAGATACCATGATGCAAAGATGGCTACGATATCTTTGCCGAACATCCCGCCCTTCGTGCAAACTTTCAACGCAATTTCCGACTTCCCGACCCAGGCCGCTGCTGTTGCAACGACTGGAACCTTTGACGGTGTGCACGCAGGGCACCAGGCCATTTTGAAGCGGTTGATAGCGTCTGCCAAGGAAATCGGGGGCCAATCGGTGCTTATCACCTTCGACCCCCATCCACGTCGGTTGATTCATCCGGAGTTTCCACTAGAGCTGATCACCACCGTCGAGGAACGTGCCGAATTACTCTCCGACCTGGGTTTGGACTTCCTCATCGTTCAGCCCTTCACCCTCGAATTTTCTAAAACCGAATCCATCGACTTCGTGCGCCGCCTCCTCGTGGAACAGGTCGGTGTGAAACGCCTCGTCATCGGACACGATCACCGCTTTGGTCGCAACCGCGAAGGCTCCTTTGAGCACTTGCGCGAATTCGCTCCCGTCTACGGCTTTGAGGTGGAAGAAATTCCCGCCTTGGATATTGAAGCAATGCACGTTTCTTCGACCCAAATTCGACAAGCCCTCAAGGATGGTGAGATGGATAAGGCCACCCTCGCACTCACTCGACCCTATTTTGTGACCGGCGAAGTGGTCCAGGGACGCCAAATCGGCCGAACCATCGGCTTCCCCACCGCCAACATCGGCGGCCTTCACCCGGATAAATTGCTTCCTGCCCAGGGGGTTTATGCCGTTCGCGTGGATCTCTTAGACCAGCCCGCCTCCTCGGAATCACGTGGGCTTCCAGGCGTGGCCAATTACGGCCAGCGCCCGAGCATCGAACCTGGTTTGGCTGTGTTGGAAGTACATCTACTCGAAGGAGGCCAAGATCTCTACGGCCAGCGCATCCGCGTTCATTTTATCCAGCGTCTTCGGGGCGAATACACCTTCCCAAGCCGAGAAGCCTTGGTCGCCCAAATCGCCAAAGACGCGGACGAGGCGAGGAGGGTGCTTGGGGGCTAGGGAGCCAGGAGGCACGGGCTGCGCCCTGTGGCTAGAGAGCACGCGCTTCGCGCTGTGGCCTCTTCACTTAAACGCTTAATCTCTTTTACCCTTAAGCCTGGTTGTGGACCTTCGCTGCGCGCCGGGACTTTCCCTTGATTTGCCAAGCTCTAGCTCCCTAGCGCGCCGAAGGCGCTCCTTAGCCCTCCAACCCCAACGTATAGGTCAGCATCACCATTCGGCCGGCCATGGGATAGTAGAAGTTTTCGTCGGTGCGTTGACCGCCGTAGAGGTAACCCCACGTGTAACCGTTCGGCGCATACTGGGCGTTTAAGACATTGAGGAAGTCCACTTTGATGGTCCCCCAGGTGGCGGGAGCACTGAACTGCAGGTCAAACGTTTGGTAGGGGTCTAAACTGCGCGACTGCTGCCCCGTATTGTCCAAAAATTGGCGTCCAACCGTCTTGGCGCGAAGGGCCACATAGGCCTGCGGCTCCTGAGGATCCATCGCATCGGCGATCCACACATATTTGAGGATGGCATTTCCCATGAATGCGGGGGAGAACGCAATGGGGGTGTTGGTGTACAACGTTTTAACTTCAGAGTAATCGAGGTAGTCGTAGAGCACCTCTTCAAATGCAGCGATGCGGTTGGTGCTGAACGTAGTGTTCGCAAAGAGGCTCCAGTGTTGGCCCATTTTGCTTTCGGCGGCGAGCTCGATGCCACGGCGGAAGCTTCGGTCCACGTTGGTGCGTAGGAGGGCGCCGACGTCGTTGAGGGCGCCGGTGGGAACGAGCTGGTCTTTGTATTCCATGGCGTAGCCGGTGGCTTCGAGGCGGTAGGTGGGGCCCGCGAGGATGTAGCCGGTTTCGAGGTCAAAGAGGCTTTCGGCCTTGGGGGCTTCGAGGTCGCGGCGGTCGACAAAGTCGTTTCGGTTGGGTTCGCGGTTGGCGATCGCGCCCGAAAGGTAGACGCGGTGAATGGCTTTGTTGTCCGCGACGTGCTGCCAGTCGAGGCCGGCTTTCGGGTTGAAAAAGAGTTGATTGTAGCCCAAATCCAAACGTGCCTGATCGTCGCCGAGGCCGTAGATGTAGTAGGCCACATTTCGGACCTGCAAATCGCCATAGGCCACAAAGGGACCGAAGGGAATTTCGGCCTTCGCATAGCCGGTCACGTCCATTTTATCGCCCACCGCCTCGTAGTAGCGGTACTCGTTGGCGCCCTGGAAGTCCTCACGGTCCAGCCAAAAATTGTAGGTTGTCCCAATGCTCGGAAGGGGATTGATGCGCATCCATGGCAAGGTGCCAAAGTGATCGCCGAGGTAGCCGTTCCAGAAGCCCCCCAGGACGTATTTGCGATCGCCCACTTGCTTCACCAAAGACGCGTTGGTGCCAATCATGAAGTTGTCCAACCAGCGCTGGCGAATGAGGTCGGTGGTGAATACCGTATCCCCGTTGATGACCGGATTTTCCAGGCCGTAATCGGCAAACGCATCGCCGGCGCGGTACTGCTCAAAGTAGCCTTTTCCGCTCACGAAGTAGGTGGTGATGTTCAAATCCCAGTTGCGTGGCAGGTAGACCTTGGTGATAAACTGCGTGTGCGCTTGGCGGTACTGGTCGATTTCATTCGGGTAGCGGTAGTAGTTGTAGGTGCGGTTACCCGAACGTCGCAAATTGTCCGCATCGGCCGAATCCAAGTAGTTCCGCGCGATGTAATCCTCCACGCCTTGTGCGTCGCCGCGGTACTTCGCCTCCGGAATGCCCCACCAGGCTTGCTGCGTCCGCTCTTCGCCGCTGAAATGCACCAAACGCACATACCCGTCTTTGAATCGCGCTTGGCCCGAAATCAAATACGACGTCAAATCCACCGCCGAGCGGTCAATGAAGCCCGCGCTCTGCAGGCTGGAATAGCGGCCCATGAAGGTAAAGGGCTTGTCTTTTTGGCCCTTGAAGCCCACCGCGCCCGAATGCATCACCACCGACGCGCGGCTGCTCCCAAAATAACCTGCCCCCAAAGTCAGCTGCGTGGAAGCCTTTTGGTTGGGGACGCCCACTTCCATGGAAATCGATCCACCAAAGGCCCCCGCACCCACGGTCGAAGTACCCACCCCGCGCTGAATCTGCACACTGTTCAAGGAAGTCGTCAAATCCGGCGTATTCACCCAAAATACCCCGTGCGACTCCGGGTCATTCACCGGCGCCCCGTTGATGGTGACGTTGATGCGCGTTTGGTCCATTCCGCGCATACGCAAGTACGTGTAGCCCATCCCCGTACCTGCATCCGACGACTGCGTCATGGAAGGCAAAAATTGCAGCACATAGGGAATGTCCTGCCCCGTATTCATATTGGAGAGGTAGCTTTTAGAAAAACTACGTTCATCAATACTCGTAATGGTGATAGTCTTCGCCGTCATCGGCGTGCGCTCCGAGGCGCGAACCTCCAAAAGTTCCACGCTGGGCAGGGAAACTTTGGGCAATGATGCCGTGTCAAGAAGTTGTGCTTGCAGCGTCAAAGCGCTAAAAGTCAGGAGAGCAAATGCGGCGGTTTTCATACTCGCTGGGTTTTAAGGTTACACAGCGAGGTGCCTGATCTAGGCGGCCCAAACGGGCTTTTCCACTTCCTTGGCAGCATAACCTGCCCAGGTTCGTAGGGTATCATCTCAGCCGAATCCGGCACCCCTGTGTGGGACAAATGTAGGGAAAGTTTAAGTGCTAAAGGGTTTAAGGGTTAAAGGGTAAAGGGGTTCGTGCTGCGCTCTCGCGCTTAGGGGTTCGTGCTGCGCTCTCACGCTAGAGGGCTAGAAAGCGCGCGCTATGCGCTGAGGCAATTGCTTCAACCCTTCTACCCTTAAACTCTTTTACCTTTTCCCTTAAATACCCCAGGCATGGAGAACCTTTAACGCTTCCGCCAGGCGCTCCGACCGGTCCCCGCGAAGCACCACATAGGGATGGCCATGGGCTTCCAGTAAGGCTACATGGCGGTCAAACAGCCGGTCTCGGTCCGTCGGATTTTCCCGCAATGGATCGGGTTCCCAGGGAATCTCAGGATGACATAGTAGGTAGAGCATGGGTGGGTGCTGCCCAAAATCGGCTCGAATTTCTTCTGGCACGTTACCAAATTTCTCCTCGGCCCAAATCCACGTCGTCAACGCATCCGTATCCTCTATGGTGACCGACATAGAATCCGCACTTCCCCCTGGGTACCGGGAGGCCAGCTCCTCCGAAGCCTGCCGCTGAGCGCGGTGGATCGCCAGCAGGTCTTCCATCCCTCGGAAGGGCTTTTCAGCGAGGTAGGCGCGCGCTGCTTCCGCAGCAAAAGGTTGATTCAAGGCCTCAGACAGGTCGTGCGATAGGGTACTTTTCCCAGACGACTCCGGCCCTGTGAGCACGACGCGAGCATGGGCGGGTTGTTCCATCGCTGTGACAACACAATCCACCTCCCCATCGAGTCGGGGCAGGGCCTCCACCCACAAGATAAATATGCGTCCATCGGCCAAACGGACCCGCATGGGGGCTGTGGCCGGGACTTTTTGGTCCAAACTGGCCCATTGCAGGAT
>JALQUY010000101.1 GCA_023260615.1 Schleiferiaceae bacterium | reverse complement strand
ACAGCAAGAAGAGCGCCCAAGCCAACACCTGCACCTCGCAAGCTTGCTGGGTTAATCAACATGCCATTTACTGCGCTGGCCACGGCCAACAAGGCAGCAACCACAACCAACACAACAGTCAGTACAACTGCTGAGGTGACCATGCTGTCTGAACTTGAGAACCAGATTCCCAACGTGGGAATCGCACCTGCCAATCCTGCTAGCACGGCGGCTCCCATGGAAATTACCCGCACGTTTTTCATATCTAGCTAAGGATTACTTGTTCTTTTCTTGATAAGCAGCAACCAAATCCAAGAAGGAAATAGAAGCGTCTTCCATTTTGTTGACAATGTTGTCAATCATAGCGATGATCAAGTTGTAGAAAACTTGGAGGATCATAGCCGTGATCAAACCGAATACCGTGGTCAAAAGTGCCACTTTAATACCACCGGCAACCAGTGAAGGAGAGATATCGCCCGCCGCTTCAATCGCGTCGAAGGCGTCAATCATACCGATAACCGTACCCATGAAGCCCAACATCGGAGCCAAGGCGATGAACAAAGAGATCCAAGAAACGCCGCGCTCAAGCTTGCCGTTTTCCACAGAACCTACAGAAACGATAGCCTTGTCGACCATGTCGATGCCTTCGTTCAATTTGTCCAAACCGTTGTAGAAGATGGAAGCAACTGGGCCGCGGGTATTGCGGCAAACCTCCTTGGCAGCTTCAACGCCACCGTTGTTCAAAGCGGCTTCAACATCCGCCAACAACTTGTCGTTGTTAGAGGTAGACATAGCCAAATAGATGATACGCTCGATGACCAACGCAAGACCCAATACGAGGGCCAACAATACGAAGGACATGAAGAAAGGTCCACCATCGATGAACTGCTTCTTCAACACTTGGGTAAAGCTTGCTTCTTCTTCAGTAGCAGCTTCTTCACTCACAACTTCTTCAGCAGCGGCGGTAGAATCCGTAGCGGCAGTAGCGTTAGAGTCAGCGGCAACCGTTTCGTCAGCGGCAACCGTTTCGGTAGCGGCGGCTTCGGTCGCATCTTGAGCGAAGGCGCTAGAGCTAAACATTACACCTGCTACGAGCAACAGGGCGAAAACCTTTTTCATGGGTTTTTGGGCGAGGTTAGATTAAACAAATTAATGTAAGAGGGACAAAAGTAGGGGAATTGGACCTACCTCCCAAAGGGCGCACAAAAAGAAATGGTTAAGTCTATTTGTTGACCGCCATTTGGAGCGCGTTCGCGTCCCAGTCGGGCGTGTCTAGAATAGCCTCGAGGGCATCGGCCGGATCGCTGACAACCGTCCAAAGTTGGAGGTGCTCCGGACGCATGAAATCTTCCTCGACCATTCGCTCAAGCATCTGAAGCTGAGGGTCGTAGAAGCCATTTTGGTTCACGATGACGATGGGCTTGAGGTACTGGCCCAAACGCTTCAACGTGATGGCCTCCAACAATTCTTCCAAGGTGCCGCAGCCGCCCGGGAGGGCAATGAGGCCTTCGGTGTTGGCGAGAAGGAGTTGCTTGCGTTCGGACATCGTGTCCACAAAAATGAAATCCTCCACCAGGGGGTGATTCATCTCAATGTCTTTCAAGAAGTTGGGCATGACGCCGTGCGCAACGCCCCCACCTTCGATGATGGAGGTGGCAATGTGCCCCATCAGGCCCGTCTTGCCGCCGCCAAACACGAGTTCCGCCCCGTGGGCGATAAAGGCATCTGCGAGGCGTTCAGCGCCTTCCATGTAAATCGGATTCGTCTTCGCCGAACCGGCGCAATACACCGTGACACGAGCCCCTTTTAAAGATTTCATGGGCGGGATTTTGAGGCGTTTCGGAGAGCTTCCAACTCTTGGGCGAGGGCTTCCGCCTCGGCCGTTTTGAGATCCGCTTTCGCGCGATTCACTTTGGAGAGCTCAAAAGCTTCCTGCAATTTCTGTTTATAAAGGGCCTCGAGCTTTTCCTCTTGACTCTTTGGTTTTAGCCATCCGAACATAGCCACAAAGTTACGCGATGGGCTTTCGGTAAAAGAGGCCAGCGATGGCATTCGTCACTAGACCAGCCACCGGCGCAAAAAGAGCCGACTGCATCGCATAACTCTTAAAATTAAAATAGGCAGCAGCCTCCTCGGGAGTAGCCTCCCCCGAACCCACGGAAAAAGCAATGAAATCATCAAAGAAACTGGGGTTGACGTAGGTGAAGAAAAAGTACAAGGAGGGAATGGATAGGGCGCCCACCATGAGCCCCATGATGCCTCCAAGTTTGAGGCCTTCCCAGTAGGTCCAGTCGCTGCCTAATTCGGCCCGGCGGTAACGCAAAGCCCAAACCATAATGGCGACGGCCGGAATAAAGAAGAGGTTGTCGTAGAGCAAAAATTGATCAATGTGCACCGTGTGAAGGCCCAGGAGGAACTCCATAATGAGCCACGAAAGGCTCACGAGGGCAAACATCATGGAAAAGCGAAAGGTCGTCAGCATAGGTGGAAAGGTTTAAGCGAATGTAGTAGCAGCAACGGTGAAATTTCAACCAAAGTGTGTGAGCGATTCAACTCTTTGATGCAACGATGCTTAAAAGGTTGCAAGGCCGCGTATTTTTGCAGCATGAAACGCGCCTTACTTTGGACAGTTGTCCTATTAACGTCATCGACGATTGGCTTTTTATACTACATCGGCTTTTTCATGAGCCTGGAAGTGAAAGAAGGTCCAGAGGGTGGCTACCTCCTCGGCGGCTTTTACCATACCGGGCCCTACGAAGAAGTGGGTGAGACGTTTCTACGCGCGAAGGCAGCTGCGGATTCTTTGGGTTTCCCAACGGATACATTGGTTGGCTGTTACTTCGATGATCCCAACACGGTCGAAGCGGATAGTTTACAGAGCTTTATTGGTGCTGTACTCGCTTCGGGCGACTTCTCCTATGTGGGCAATATCGATCCGGGACACCTGGAAATCCATGCTATTTTCGAAGGCGAAGCCTTGTATGTGGACTTCCCGTTGAAGAACGATTTATCCATGATTGTAGGGGCCATTCGCGTCTATCCATTTTTGACCAAAGAAGCTGAAAAGCGTGGCTTCGAAACCGGTCAAGTCTACGAAATTTATTCTGAGAATACGATACGCTACGTCTTCCAAACCTACCCCGTAGCCCAAGAAGCCAGTGACTCCTTTTGGGAGTTGGTGGACGATTCGGGCGACCTAGGGGAATAGGACTACCTTTACCTCCTTGAAAACATTTAATGACTTAGGTCTTGCGTCTCCATTGTTGGACGCATTGGCCGATCAGGGCTATCAGAGCCCCACTCCTATCCAAGCTCAAGCTATTCCTCCCGCGCTCGAAGGACGCGACATTCTGGGAACGGCCCAAACAGGAACCGGCAAAACTGCCGCCTTTACCCTGCCCATCCTCCAGCAGCTCATGCCGGTTGCGACGCATCCAGGTAAGCGCCCCATTCGGGTGCTCATTTTGACGCCCACCCGCGAATTGGCCCTTCAAATTGACGAAAGCATCGGCCTCTATGGCGCCCATTTGAAGCTCAACCATGCCGTCATCTTCGGAGGCGTCGGCCAGAAGCCTCAAACGGATGCCTTGCGCCGAGGTGTGGACCTTTTAACCGCTACGCCGGGCCGTCTATTGGACCTCATGGACCAAGGCTTTGTAGACCTTAAACATTTAACGCACTTCGTGTTGGACGAAGCGGACCGAATGCTCGACATGGGCTTCATCCACGACGTCAAGAAGGTCATCGCCAAGCTGCCTAAGAAGCGTCAGACGCTCTTCTTTTCGGCCACTATGCCCAAAGAAGTCGTAGCCCTGAGCGACCAGCTGCTGCACAATCCCGTTCGCGTTGCCGTTGCACCCGTTTCTACCACGGCAGAGACGGTTCAACAGAAAATTTTCTTTGTAGACCAGAAGACCAAACGCTTTTTGCTGCGCGATTTGCTGCAGGACAGTGCGGAGGAAATTCCGTCCGTTCTCGTCTTTACGCGCACCAAACACGGCGCAGATCGCGTGGTAAAGGATTTGGTCAAGGCCGGTATATCCGCCCAAGCCATTCACGGCAACAAGAGTCAAAATGCGCGTCAAAACGCTTTGAGCAATTTTAAGTCGCGCGAGACGCGTGTCCTCGTCGCCACGGACATTGCTGCGCGGGGCATCGACATTGACGAACTCACGCACGTCATCAATTTTGAAATTCCAAACATCCCCGAAACCTACGTTCACCGCATTGGACGAACGGGCCGTGCAGGTCTGAGTGGCGTCGCGTGGTCCTTTGTCGACAAGGAAGAGCGCCCTTACCTCAAGGACATTCAGCGCTTGATTAAGATGGACCTTCCCGTAGAGGAAAACCACGCCTACCCTCCTGGAACGGCGGTAGAAGGCGCTTCAACCTCTTCCGATTCAAGCGATTCTGAAGCGCCCGCAAAGGGCCGAAGCCCACGCAACTCCGCATCCTCCTCCGAGGAAGGCGCTCCCAAAAAACGCCGCAGCCGTGGCGGCCGCAACCGTCGGAAGCCTGCTTCTAGCGAAGGCTCGGAAGGTGGACGCTCCGAAGGGCGCAGTGAGGGTCGTAGTGAAAATCGCTCCCCACGCGAAGCACGTGAAGGCCAAGATGGCGCACGTGAACCTCGCGCAGAAGGAGGCAACCGCCGCCGAGGGGGCCGCAACCGTCGCCCGTCAGGGGATAGTCAACGTCCCGAAGGTGCCCGAACTGAAGGCACGCGCAGCTCCGGAAACCGTGAAGATGGCGCGCGCAATGAGAGCACGCGCACCGAAGGCAGTCGCTCATCGTCATCGCGCGGTCGTGGCGGACGCAACCGCTCCGGCGCTGGCGCTTCATCGACGTCAAGCGGCCCAAAAAAGGGCCAAAAGCGATCGAGCGGACCAAACCGTCCATCATTGGGTGACCGCACCGCGGCCGGCCAAAAATCAGGTTCCGACAAGAAAAAAGGGGGCTGGCTGGGACGTCTTTTTGGGGGCTAGAGAGCACGCGCTACGCGCTGTGGCTAGAGGGCTAGAGAGCACGCGCTACGCGCTGTGGCTAGAGGGCGCAGCTTGCCTACATAAAGTCTTTGCCCCCTCTACTGCACTTGAAGCCGCTCCACAAAAAGTTGCCCCTTAGACGTCTCTGCCCGGATCACATAGATGCCGGCGGGGATGCCTTGACTGCTCCAAGAAACATTCGATGACGACGGCTTATTAGACCAAAGCATTCGGCCATCCGCCGTCCACATTTGAACATTCAGTAGCGTGGCATTTGGAGATGTGAGTTCAATCCTATCCCCCACTCGAAGGAGCTGAATGGCATTCGCGTCCGTTTCTGGAACGCCAATGCCCGAAATTACCACTTGACTTTGAGCACTATCCGCGGTGCATGCATTGTAGGCCATGCATAAAACGGTGTAGGTAC
>JALQUY010000100.1 GCA_023260615.1 Schleiferiaceae bacterium | reverse complement strand
GTTTGAGCATGTCCCGTTTCAATCGCTCGAGGTAGCCGGGGCGCTCGTTTTGGGCCATGGCGTCTAAAGCCATTTGCTCGTGGTTGCCCTTCAGGATATGAACAGCATACGGGAACTCTTTCTTGAGTTTGCGCAAGTATTTAAGCGTCTTGGCACTATGGCGTCCTTTGTTGATGACGTCCCCAACCAAAATGAGAAACTCATCTTGGTCGTTCCAATGGTTCTTGACAAAGGCTTTCAAGGTGTGCACGCAACCATGAACGTCGCCTACCACCAAGAGATTCATGTTCTGCGTGAATTATGCGTTGAGCATGACGGGCATGACGAGCATGAGTACTTCCTCACCTTCGTCTAAGCCTCCTTCGGGGACCAAAATACCCGCACGGTTGGGTGCAGACAGCTCCAATGCCACTTCGTCCGCTTCCAGATTGCCCAGCATTTCGGCGATGAAACGGCTGTTAAAGCCAATCTCCATGTCGTTGCCTTCGTAGTTGCAGCCCAAACGTTCGTGTGCCTTGTTCGCAAAATCCAAGTCTTCTGCTGAAATGTGCAACTCGTTCCCGGCTACTTTCAAGCGGATTTGGTGCGTGGTCTTATTGGAGAAGATGGACACGCGCTTGACTGAGCTCAAGAAGGCACCACGGTCCGCAACCAAACGGTTGGGGTTGTTCTTGGGGATGACCGCCTCAAAGTTGGGGTATTTGCCGTCGATGAGTCGGCAGACCAACGTGACACCGTCGTAGCTGAACTGGGCGTTCTGCTCGCTGTAGGCCACCTCCACGTCGTTGTCTCCCGAGCCCAAGGTGGACTTCAAGAGGTTCAAGGGCTTTTTAGGGAGGATGAATTCCGCCGTTGCAGGGGCGCTGTAGTCGGTACGACGGTAGCGTACGAGCTTGTGGGCATCCGTAGCTACGAAGGTCAAGCCCTCGGTCGTAAACTGAAAGAACACGCCGCTCATGACGGGGCGTAAGTCGTCATTGCCGGCCGCAAACAGGGTTTTATGGATGGCTGTAGATAGGACGTGTGCGGGGACCGTAACCCGATCCGCACCGTCTAAGGAAGCCGCTTTGGGGTATTCCGCAGCGTCCACATACGCCAAGGCATACTTGCCAAAGTCGCTGCTGACTTCCAGGGCATGCGTGGAGGGATTGAGGGTAAAGGTGAGCGGTTGCTCGGGGAAGCTCTTCACCGTATCCAGGAGCATGCGTGCAGGAATAGCCGCGGTGGCCGTCTCACTGCTGTCGACTTTCAACGTGGTCGTCATCGTGGTTTCCAGGTCCGATGCCGTGATCGTCAGTTGGCCTGGGCCCAGTTCTACGAGGAAGTGGTCCAGGATGGGCAAGGTGTTATTGGATTGAATAACGCCGCTGACGGTCTGGAGCGCGCGCAATAATTGGCCGCTAGATACAATAAACTTCATACTGCAAAGTAATTAGACAGGACTTTTAAGCGCTCAGTTTTTTGGCGCAAATGCCCGAAAACTTTTCAACACATGTTGAAGACCGTAGCGCTGCGTCAAGACGAAGCGTCCGTCGCTTAAAACGCCGTAAAAACGGTCCGGATCCCATTGCTGAGGGCGGCCGTCTGCGTCGAGAATGTCAGGTCCGCCGGGGACATGGAACAAGCGCATGTCCGCCGTGTTTCCGTCGGCATACCGAACGGTAATTTGGGCAACGGGCTGGCTGCCAGAAATGGAGTCCAATTTGGTGTAGGCCAGGTCGCTCGGGATGATCATTCCCTCGTATTGGGCGCTTTGAACCGCCTTGTAGAGCGCTTGGCTGGTCATAGGATCTGCAGACAATCCAGATCCGTTGCCTAGCACAAGGGTGTATTGGTTTCCAGAGCGCTGAACTTCAAAATAGCCCGAGTCTGGATAGACGAGGGTGACTGCAGCAATTTCTTCGGGGCTGGGCCAAATTTCACGGGTGCGCCAGAGGTCTTCACGCAAGAAGAATCGACTGGAGAGGTAGCCGTTGAAGCCAGGTATGTACGTTGCGACCGGGGTTTCGTAGCCGTCTCGAAGCATGTAGGTGCCGAGCATGTCGGGGGTTTCGGTGCCGACTGTGAAGGCTTTCACCAGTGTACTTCCTTGGTATACTTCCACGCGTTTCCCATAGGTGGCCATGGCACTGAGGATGGTTTCTTGGGCGGCGGCCTGAGGGAAGTTCCGCAGACGGACGCGGTAGAGGGTTTCCAGCAAGACTTCGATGGCGTCTGGACGGGCGATGTAGGCCCCATTGACGAGCCATTGCACTCCTTTCCGTTCCAAGGTGACCGTGTCTGGGCTTTTGTCCCAAATCACCAGCTTTGTGACGGCTGCGGTATCCGCAACCGCAAAATTGTAGAGTTCTTTATCAAAGCTGTTTTGGCTCGCTATTTCCCGCCAAATCAACCCAAGGATGACTACAACGGCGAGGGCAATGAGCAGGTAGGTGGTCTTCAGTTTTTTCATCATAGCCTATTTGGCGAAGCTGCGTTTGCGCAACCAACGGTATCCAGCGCCCAAAAGTAAGGTGAGCAAAATGGGCCCCAAGGCATTTCCGCCTTGCCATGCGCCGCGGTTCTCATTGGCCCGCGGGCTGTCGAGCAATCGAAGGGTGACTTCGCGACCGCGAACGGCAATTAAGCCGCTGCCGTCGAGCATGTAATCGAGGGCGTTGAGGAGGAAGTCTGCATTGCCAAATTGCTGACCGGTAAACTGATCAAAGCCGAGAGGAAGTGGCGCGCCACGTGGAATGTCCGAGCGCACGACGTTTCGTTGGTTCTTGATGAAGTCGCCGTCCGAGATGATCAGAAGTTTAGCATCTGAGGCAGCCGCTTTGGGGGCAGCCACCGACGTTTTAGGGCTGATGCGGTTGGCATAGAAGGAAGGAAGGGCTCCTTCCAGCAAGATGGCGGCCATGGCGGGACCTTCTTGGTAGCGCGTTTGGTCCGGTTCGTTGTACAGAGTAGCCAAACTGACACTGCCTGGCGTGGCTTGGCGGCGGGTGTAGGGCGATGTGACTAACAGGGGCGTTTTGCGCACGCCGGGAACCCGAACAGTGTCCATGGTTGTTGCAAACTCCATGCGCACGGCGTTGAGGTTTTTCGCGATGGGGTGTTCGGTCTGGGGCAAGAAGAGGGGGAAGTAGACCCAGGGGCGCACGGAACGGCGATCGTTCACACCCGCACATACCAAATCCTGAATGAGCGACGTATTGATGCGTGCACCATAGGAAAAGAGCTGGTCCCCCAATCCCATGGCGTCGAGGATGGGGTAGGCGAGGAATTCGGAGGCGTAGCTCAACGAGTCCATTTCTGCATAGACGGCGTCAATCATGAAGATGGCGCGCCCATTGTTCATGAGGTATTGGTCGAGGAGCCAGCGGTCTAAGTCGCTAAAGGAGGCGCGTGGCTTGGCGAGGACGACGAGGTCGTAGCTGTTTAAACGACGGACTTGGAGCGTGAGGTCGGGTTGGCCACTGACGCTGTCTACGGGGAATTCGCGGAGGTTGAAGCGCTCCACATCGTAGCCTTTTGCCAAGCTGGCTTCCAAGGAGGCTGTTTCCACCGGGCTGAGTTCGCCGTGGCCATCGAGCAGGGCAATGCTGGGGCGGTGGGAGGCGGTCAGGCCTTTGAGGGCGCTGGCAAGGGTGTATTCGAGGTTTTGGATGGAGGCGTTGATCTGGGCCTCAGGCGCGGTGGCAAACTGTTCCAAAAGCAAGGCGATGCTCCATTCGCGGTCGCGGTAGGTGGCGATCGCACCGGGGAAAATTTGCTGCTGCTTGACGCCGTCCGCTTCCTGAACTTCAATTTGGATGGCGTTGAGGCCAGCATTCCGAAGCTGTTGGTAGGTGTCACGGCGGGCCTGCGGATCTGGATTTTCCGAAGGATTGATAAAGACGTACTGGATGTTTCCGTTTCGGGCGCGGAATTCGTCGAGCATTCGGCGCGTTTCCTCTTTGAGGCGTTGGAAGCCAGTCGGAAAATCACCGTCCAAATACAGCGTAATGAGCAAGGGGTCCTCCACTTGATCGATCAAGGCCTCGGTACTTTCATTCAGACTGAAGCGCTGGTCTTCCGTCAAGTCCAAGCGGAAAAAGCTAAACTGGCTAACGGCCACGGCAGCGACCACGAGGGCGGCCATCCCAAGCCATTGGAGGAGGTCTTTCGAACGTGTGCTCACCAGTTTCGGCTTTGAAGGGCCGTGCGTGCAGCTCCCAAAAAGAGCAAGCTGGTCCCGATGAAGTATACCAAATCGCGGCTGTCCAATACCCCGCGGCTAATCGATGTGTAGTGTTCGCTGATGCCTAGGCGCATGATGAATAGGCCTTGATCCTTGAGTACCGAGAGAGCCGCCAGCTGGTCAAAGCCCGCGTAGATAAAAAGGCAGAGCAACAAGCCGAGCACGAAAGCGACAATTTGGTTGTCCGTGATGGCGCTGGTGAACAGGGAAATGCTGAGGTAAACGCTCGCAAGGAAAAAGAGCCCCACATAGCTGCCCAAGGTGCTGCCCAGGTCTAAATTCCCCACAGGGTTGCCCAGTTGGTAGAGCGAAATCGCATAAACGACGGTGGGCAGGATGGCCAAGAAAACCAATAGCATGCCGGCGAGCCATTTGCCGAGGACGATGTCCCATTCGCTGAGCGGTTTGGTGAGGAGCCACTCGAGGGTGCCCGTTCGGCGCTCTTCCGCGAGCATGCGCATCGCGATGGCAGGCAAGAGGAACAAGAAGACCCAAGGCGAGAGCATAAACAGGCCGTCTAGCTGGGCGTACCCGCTGTCGAGCAGGTTAAAAGGGCCGTCAAACAACCACAAGAAAGCGGCATTCATGCCTAAGTACACGCAGAGAATGAGGACTCCGGTGGAAGACTGGAAGAAGGCGTTGAATTCTTTTTTGGCGAGGGCCCACATGGCTTAAAAGGGAATTTCGTCGGTGGTCCATGCCTCGGCTTTGGCAGAAAACCAAGGTTTGACCGTGGGCCAAATTTCGGCAAATAATGCGGAATCTCGGTAGGCGTTTAGGGCCTTTTCCGATTCCCAGTCGCTCACCGTGAAGTAGTGACCCGGAGCGCCCTTCAACAAGCGTAGGCCTCGGCAGCCTGGTTGAGCGGCAATGGCCGCCATTTTAGGTTGGACAAAGGCTTCAAAGTCCGCGCATCGCTCCGACTGGAGCTGTAAGTGAACGATGCGAATCATCCCTTGCGCTGGAGTTCAATAGGGTCATGGACGTTGGCGCCCAGCAGGCTCGCTGCGGTATTCACCCCTTGGCTTCCCGGTTGGGTGATGCCTATCTCCAAATACCCGTAGCGGTTGATGCGGTGGTAAAGTTGCCCCCCGTCGCTCAGCGTTTTTCCATCTTGGAGGGCGAGACTCACCCGGCGGCCCCGCACCACCGCTACAAAGGGGCGGTCCCCATGCCAATTTTTCAGCCAGTCGCGGTTTGCGTTGGTGACGAGTTGCCCAAA